>JANNCG010001021.1:0-2226 GCA_031386385.1 Myxococcales bacterium | reverse complement strand
CCATCTCTGGGCGACCAACGGCTGCCACTAGGACGTCGGCTGAAGCGCAGACAGCCTGCAAATTCGCTGTCTTTGAGTGAGCAATGGTGACCGTAGCGTTGCGCTGCAACAGAAGCATCGCCGCTGGCTTTCCGACAATATTGCTTCGACCTATCACAACCGCGTGCGCGCCCTCGAGCGAGCGACCTGTGTGCTCGATTAGCCGCATGCAACCCCACGGTGTGCAGGGGACGAGCTGTCCTCGGCCTTCAAAGAGCAGACCCGCGTTGCTGGGATGAAATCCATCCACGTCCTTCAACGGATTCACCGCGTCGAGCACACGATCGGCGTTGATGTGTTTCGGGAGGGGCAGTTGCACCAGGATTCCGTCAACATTCTCATCCTGGTTGAGCTTCTCGATGAGGGCGAGAAGAGCCTGCTCGGTCGTACCGGCAGCCAGATTGTGAAGCGCACCACGCATTCCGGCGGCCTCGCAAGCCTTCGCCTTGTTGCGAACGTAAACGCTTGATGCGGGATCCTCACCGACAAGAATGACGTCCAAACCTGGTTTGCGTGTCTTTTCGCTGACAAATTTTGTCACCTGTTGGGCGACTGTTGCCCGAAGTGCCTCGCCAATCGCCTTGCCGTCAAGAATTTCTCCCACTGTCCGTACCTGCTTTCGATTGGGACCTTGGCAGATTTTTACGAAGAATTCTCCGTAGTTTTCTGCGGAGAAATGTCGGTAACATTGATCGCTTGCAAACTGCCGACCCAAACTCAAACTGATCACCGAGAATAAATTTGCCATGAACCCCCAAGCTCTTCCCGTTGTGTTTCGAAAGATGTTTTTGCTTTCGGCGCTCGCTGTCGGATGCGTCGTCTCAAGTTCGTGCGCTCCTGGCACGGCGGATCAAGCGCGGATGGTCGCTGCAGAGACTACAACGCTTGGCTCAGCGATCGAGTCCGCTGCGAGCAGATTCGGGGTGCCTCGTGATATTCTATTGGCTATTAGCTATACTGAAGGCCAGTGGGTTGACCGCGGAATTCCAGAACACGAGCACGTGGTGACGCTGGGTGAAGAGCCGTCCGCACATGCAGGTCCCGAAGTAGGACCGATGCACCTGAGAACAGGCGTCGGTTTTGATTCGCTTGGCCGGGCGATGGCACTGATGAACGTCGACCGTGCGACACTTTTGGGCTCGCTCGGACTGCAGGTCGCTGGCGCTGCAGCGGTGCTCGCAGAGCTCGGGGAGCAAACAGGCGCCCGTCGTGATGACCCTGAAACATGGGCCAGAGCGGTCGCGAAATACTCTGGGTTGCGCGAGCAAACCACGCAGCTCAGCTACGTTCAGTCCGTGTGGGATGCGCTTCGCAACGGCAAAACGGGCGCGAGTTTTTCGGGCGAAACGCTCGAGATTCGTGCGCGTTTGGGGCGGCCAGCGGCGGAGCTGATGGGCGTGGATCAGGTTGCGCAGAGCTCCCCCGACTATGGCCCTGCGTTGTGGGCTCCTGCTGCCGCGGGCAACTTTAGTGCGGGTCGTGCAGGGATGACCATCGACAAGATCGTCGTGCACACCATGCAGGGCAGCTATTCGGGTTCGATCTCGTGGTTTCAAAACCCGGCGTCGGGCGTGTCTGCGCACTATTGTGTGCGATCACGTGACGGCGAAGTGACACAGCAGGTGCGAGAGACTGACACCGGGTATCACGGCGGAAATCGGTTCTACAACCAGACGTCCGTGGGGATCGAACACGAGGGTTTCGTCGCAGATCCAGGGCGCTGGTACACGATGGAGCAGTATGTTGGAAGCGCGCGACTCGCACGCTCAATTGTGGATCGGTATCGCATTCCGATTGATCGTGCGCACATCATTGGGCACTACCAAATTCCCGTCGCAGGCTCTGGCGCGCCGTGCGCGACCAATGCGATGAACTGCGGAGGCGCTGGGCAACACACAGATCCAGGCAACGGCGGTACCGGGTGGAACTGGGATCTGTACCTCATGCTGATCCGCAACAATGGCGTCGTGGGTCCGATGTTGCCCGACTACGACGCAGCATTGGTCGGTGCGGTTTATAATATGGAGGGGATGTCTGGTGATCGTCCCGTCGTTCGCGTCACGTATCGCAACACAGGCACCCGCGCTTGGGACACCACAAACACGCGCATGGGAACCACTGCTCCCCGCGACCACAACGGTCGATTTTTCGACATGACGAACTGGCTTAACGCAACCCGACCCACTG
>JANNCG010000994.1:0-3244 GCA_031386385.1 Myxococcales bacterium | reverse complement strand
GATGGCAACTGACTCAGTGCAAGTGTGGGTGGGCATCGAAGCGCATCAACGCATCGTCGTCACCTGCTCAGAGCGTGGATCCCCAGTGCACCTCAGTGAGTGGTGCAACCAAGTGCTCAACGGCATATCCCGTGTTTCGCCAGCTCGAACACGAGCGGTGGTGTCCGGTGATTCGTGGACTCGTGGGCCAATCCAGGGCGTGGTTCCACCGGGGTGGGAGTCGCACCCGAACGCAACGAGACTCGAGCTCCGGCCTGTCCCTGCAGATCCAGATGCCGGGCAGATCTTGATTAAGACGCTCGATGAGCCGGCCGACGCGACCATCAGCGCCGCAGCGTTTCGCGCGAGCCTTACAGATCGAGGCACCGTTGTCACCGGCGATCAGGCCCGCACTGTCGCGGGAATTCGCGGCTACCTCTTAGACGTCTCAGTCCCCATTGAGCGGTCACCCCCGGTCTGGATGGCCGTACTCGGAACCTACTCAGGCGGAGCGCTGCGTGCGCTCATCTGTGGTGCGCCCCTCGCGGACCTTGAGGGCATCCAGCAATGCAACTCGATCATTGAGAGCGCTGAGATTGCACCAACCCCGACGAGCGCTGGAGGCACACGATGAACTCGAAATCGTCTGTAATTTTAGAGCTCATTGCGCGTCGATCAGCAATCGCGCCCCGAAGCACCGGTAGTACAAGTAGCACACGTAGCACGCTGTACAAATTCACCGCTCTGCTGTTGACGCTCGGTGCTTGCCAGAGACCGGCGGCGCTCAACGCAAGTTCGAGCATACCCACCAGCGGGTCAACGGCGCTCGTCCTGCACCCCGAAGCCCCAAACGCACGCGCCCTGCTGTGGCGCGTCGAGCGCAACAACAACCGGTCCTACCTGTTTGGAACCCTGCACGTCGGTATCTCGATGCACGACGGACTCGGACCCGAGGGCGAGGCCGCGCTAACGCGCTCGCGAGTGGTGTGCCTCGAGGCGTCCACGGATGACGTAGGCGCCGCTCGCGCGAGCTTGTTTCATGCGATTGTGCGAGGGCAACTGCCTCCGGGAGAGTCGCTGCGCGCGATCCTCGGAGAGTCTGATTGGCCGAAGGTGACGAGCCTGATGCCAGCTTTTCCGCCCGCGGCGATCGATCACTTTGACCCGTCGCTCGCGGCGTTGTTTGTGCTGGGTGCGGTGCAGAACCGTGAAGCGCCCGCTGTGGCCGAGAGTGATGGCGGTGTACGCGACGCGAGTGCTTCGGTAGCCGCGCCTGAGCGAGCGCCGATGGACGCGCAGATCGGGCAGCTCGCGCAGTCCAGGGGATTGCGCGTGATGCCGCTAGAGAGCATGGACGAACAGATCGCGATGTTTCGAACACTCACACGTGAAGAGGCGCTCGAGCTGATTCGCTCCGGTGCCCGCGACCCGAGGTCTACTGCGCGCACGATTCACGCGATGGAGAGGTCATACCGCGGCGCGGACGCAGAGACCGAAATGGAGGCCATCGTCGCGAGGATGCGCCAGCAGAGTGCTGGGTTTACACGCGTGCTGCTCGATCTGCGCAACGAGCAGTGGCTCCCGACCCTTGAGCGCGTGATGGGAGAAGGCGGCGCGTTCGTCGCCGTGGGGGCAGCACACACGGTGGGCTCCAAAGGGCTGGTCACCCTCTTGCGTGGGCGTGGTTTTACGGTGACGCGCGTTCACGTGGGAGAGTGAGCAGCGCCCGTCGTTGCTCGTCACCCTCGGCGGTGAGCGGACCAATCCACGGTCTTCGCGCGGCGATCCCCTCGGGCGACTCTGGCAGCACGGGCGACGCAGCGGGCTCGTATGTCTCAGCAATCAGCGGCGCTTGCGGCGCCGTCTGCGCATGCGCGGCTGGCAACGCGAGGGTGCTACATAAGACCGCCAGGAGAATGGTGATCCCTGTGATCCCCGGCAGGGCTCTTGTCGTGGACGCGCGTAGGTAGCTCACCCCGGCGAGTGTATCACCTTGGCGACCATGCGGACTTAACCGCGCTCGGCGTGTTAGCATTGCCCAGGTGAACAATCGGCGGCGATTCAATGGTGCAAACCCTGCCGCTCGAACGGCGTTGCTCGCTATACACACCGGGCTCGCGACGACGGTCCTGTGCATGCCCGTCAGCGCGCAGACCCTTCCAGCGATATGGGTGCCGCCAGCGGGGGCACGGCCCGAAGAGTTGCCAGCGATACCTCGAGTGGATGAGCCACGATTGAGACTAGGTGCCGGGGGTCATATCAGCGCGATGCTACTACCGCGTGTCTTCCTCCCCACTGGATTGGGAGCCTATTTGCGGATCGGCGTGCAGTTTTCGGACTACTTTGCGCTAGAGGTCCAAGCCTCGGCCGCGACGCTCCTGATAACTAGCTACGGCCGAGTGAATTTGTATGCTGAATACACTCACGACGATTGGGCAAGCGTTGCCGTCGGGCCGCTTGTGGGGGCCGCGATTGCGTATTCGATCGGAGGATACAGTGGGATAGGAATACTCGGCGCGAGCTATCGAAGTGGTTTTCACTTCGCGCGAGGGCGACATCGCCAAGGTGGACGCACGGCATGGACGGCTGGGTTTGAGCTAGACGTTGCGACGACGTTTATGCTCAGTTCGTATTGGCGTTGGGGCGAGTTAGCCGGTGCAGCCGCGTTTTTTATCGGTGTGCAACGAGACTGATCGCCACGTTGCGAACAGCCGAATCGCACGCAATTCGGCAGCGATTTGCACGCAAAATGTACGCGATGCTCGCCGTGATCAGAAGCTCCCGATGAGGTTGAACGAGCGCGCTCCGGATTCACCAAAAGACACACTGGGTCGTATCGTCCGCGCCGGCACCGACCAGCGGAGCGCAGGATGAGCAGTGGTTCGAGAGGGCTCTGCGGGTAACTTGAGCAGATTGTCAACGATGAGGCCAGCGGTGAGCGGCGCCAACGCAGCAAGAAAACCAAACGCGACCTGCTCGCGACTCCATAATGTTGGAGCAATCACTGCTACGCCAACACAGAGTGCCGCGGTGGTACCCACGCTCACAAAAATCGGCCAGATTTGAGAGCGCGAACCGGCGACATAGTCCACAATGACGAGCGACGCGATCGCTCCCGCAGCGAGGCTAAGGACGACCGGAGTGTATGTGCTCAACACGCCGCCAACATCAGGCCTTCCGTAGAACCGGTAGTTGACCGAGGACAACGCGGTCAGCGGAAAGCTCATCGCTCCCTCCGTCAATATCGCGAGACCGAGGCCGCCCA
>JANNCG010000983.1:0-3806 GCA_031386385.1 Myxococcales bacterium | reverse complement strand
CCATCCGTCGCACGCTGCCCAATCTGCACTGTCTGCTCCGTGATCGGAATCGGCAATGCCTGTCCCATCGCATCCAACCGCGACACTCGAATGCTCACCGATTGCAAATCCGTCTCGGGCATCATGTCACTCGGAACCTCTATCACGAGCTGTGTCTGCCCTGCACACTGAGTGCTCAACCCAGCAACCATCAGCATGAAGAGCATCCGAGCACAGCGTATGAAGACATTGCTGTGACGATGGGTGGTTTGTATGAAAGGCATGTTAGCTTCGCGCAGTATACACAACTTCACGTCAGCAACTCTAGCGCCGTTAGCAACAACTCAGCGCGATTTACGGGTATTTTTGCTGTGATTCGCCGTCTTGCGCTTGATCGTCTTTTCTGGCGAGTCAAGATAGTCGTGCAACAGGATCAGCCCCTCGCGAAGGTGCTGCCATGCACTGGGACCAATCGCTGTCGCCAGCTGCGCTTCGAGCTCACCCAGATGTTTCATCCCAGAGAGCAACCCTTGTTGTCCCTTCGCGGTCCACCGCACAAGCTTCGCGCGCGAATCCGTGCTGTCGTTGATACGCTCAAAGACACCAAACAACACAAGCTCATCCACAAGCTGCCCGACCGCTTGCTTACTGATCCCGACCTTTTGCGCCAGCTCGGTGATTCGAATCCCCTCAAGCGTCACAAACGGAAACAGCGCCGTGTGGCTCTGTCGCAGTCGCCCATGCTCGGGATGCACTGGCAGCCCAGCGAGCGCACGCTCATTGACTAAACGCGCACACTTGAACAGCACCTGCACCGTGCTTTCGCGCTGACTTTTATCAAGTATTTCGCGAAATTTTTCTAGCTTCGCGGCCATAGCTCGCTCGTCATGCGTGCAGTATGGCACAGCGATTCGAGTATCAGAAAAATATCGTCAACCAAGCTTGACTAATTAGTCAACCTTACCTTACTATAATTCTCAACATGTCCAACCCGCTCAAACTTGTCGCCCCCGATGTGTACTGCGTTGATGGCGAGGTGAAGATCCCTGGCGCTAAATTGCCAAACCGTATGACGGTCGTTCGGCTCGCGGATCAGTCGTTGCTGATTCACTCTCCGATTGCGATGGACGAGGCGACTCGCGAGGCCATCACAGCCCTGGGCACCGTCAAGTGGATCGTCGCGCCAACTCTGATGCACCATCTGTTCGTGCAAGACGCGATGAAGGCATTTTCGTCAGCGAAATTGCTTGCAGTTGAGGGTATTACGAACAAGCGCAAAGATCTCACCGTCGACGGAGTTCTCTCAAGCGACACGCAGGACTTCTCAAATGAGCTTTTGGTCCAGCCCGTTCACGGCATGCCATCCCTCAACGAGTGTGTCTTTTTTCACCAGCCGTCCAAGACGCTCATCGTGAGCGACTTGCTCTTCAACGTCGTGGAGTCTCCGTATTTTGGCACGCGAATGCTCCTCACCCTCGCGTCGGGAGTTTACGGGCGCTGCACGGTGAGCCGGCTGCTCAAATGGGCCGTGAAGGACAAGCTCGCTACGATGCAATCTCTCAAACGAGTGATCGATTGGGCCCCCGAGCGAATCATCATGGCTCACGGTGATGTGTTAACAACCGACGCAAGCGTCACGCTTGAGCGCGAGCTGCAAAAACTTTGGTAGGCGCCGACAGCAAAGCGCCGATAGCAAAAGCGTTTTACTCCGCGCGATCCCAGTCGTCGACTTCGTACAAGAACTTGGTGCCGCCGATAAGCTTGCGATTATATGAAGTAGACTGGATGAACACTAAGTACTTGTCGAAAAACACCGGCTTGATCTTCGCGCGTTCGCCCACTTCGAGACCGATCATGGTGCGCGCTTAGTCGCCGGTGAAGAACTCGCCGCTGGCCTTGTCTTGCACAACGACCTCTTTTTTCTCCTGAACGAGCTCGCTCTTGGTGAGCTGATAGAAGCCGCGACCGGGCTTAAACATCGCTCCCTGTGACTCAACAAACGGACGAATGACCGCGTCTTTGTCCACGTCGAGGATCTGAAAGCGTCCTGACGGAACAGCGACCAACCCATCCGTACGTGCGACGGACTTCACCGCACGACCGAGCATCGTGCTGAAGATGCTGTTGAGTGACTTGTTCATGCGCTTCTCGCGCACAACCTCTTCTTCAAACGCCACCAACTGCTCGTCGCCTGCTTGTTTGTACGCGACGGCCAACACCATGTCGGTGATGTAGCTAAACTGATCGAGGGTCAGGTAGAATCCGCCGGTTTTCGAGGCAATTTGCTCATAAAACTTCTTGCTGTGCTTGCGGATACCAGGCATCGCGTGGACGCCGTACACCTGGATTTTTGCCTCAAGCAACAACGCAAGCTCGTTGCGCCAATCGACCTTCTTCTTGTTTTGCGGATCATTCGGCTCGTGTGGAACATCATCTCCAATCAACACAACGACCTTTGACTTGCCCGCTGTCCAGCTCATCCCGCGAGCCTCCATCAGCGCTTGCTCGTAGGCTTCGGGCAGATCGCCGCCGCCCGTCCCTGGTGCCTTGTTGATGAAATCCACCACTTTTTTCTCACTGTCGGTGAGATCAAGCTTGGTGATCATCTTGTCGCCGTCGCAATAGTCGCCATGCGCGATCACGCCCACACGCAGGCCCGGAATCTCTTTAAACAACCGTCGCACTGCCGTATCCGCAGTGCGCCTCAATTGAGTCAGGCATGGATACATGCTTCCGGTGGTATCGAAACTGATCACTACTTCTACGGCGTCTGTTGTCATCGATGGATCTCCCTGAGTATGTGCACGGGATGTATCAATCACTCCGTGCGAATCTGCGAGGGATGAAAGCATGATGTGCTGGGTTCGTCTAGCCAGTATGTGACGTATTCTGTCTCGTTGATCGGTCGCTGGCTATCGAGGTGCGAGTGAGCGACACTCACGGCACTGCAATGAGCGAAAAACGATTCCACACATGCATGTTGTGTGAGGCGGTCTGCGGGATTGAAGTCGAAGTGGATGTCGCGAACAACAAGGTGTTGAGTGTTCGTGGGGATCGAGAGGATCCCTTTAGCCAGGGACACATCTGCCCCAAGGCCTCTGCGCTCATTGATCTCGCAAGTGATCCAGATCGCATCTATTCGCCCATGATGCGTCGAGGCGATGACTGGGAGAGCGCCGATTTTGACCACGCCATCGACCATGCTGCGGCAAAGATTGTCGCCCTGCAGCAGAAGTACGGGCCGCGATCTGTCGCTGTTTACGCCGGAAATCCCATGGCGCACAGCTACACCGGCTTGCTCGCTTCACAAGCTTTGAGCCTCGCACTTCGCGGCGCGCAACACTTCTCAGCGACGTCCGTGGACCAGCTTCCGCACATGTTGGCAGCCCTTGAGATGTTCGGGCATCAGTTGATGATGCCCGTCCCGGACATTGATCGGACAGACTACTTCTTGATGCTTGGCGCAAACCCCATGGCTTCAAACGGAAGCATCATGACAGCAGGCGCGATCACCAAGCGCCTCGCGGCGATCACTGAGCGTGGGGCACAGCTTGTCGTCCTTGATCCTCGACGAACCGAGACGGCAGAGAAAGCCTCACGGTACGTGCCTATTCGTCCGGGCGGTGACAGCTTTTTTCTTTTGGCCATACTGCACGTTTTGTTCGCAGAAAAGCTCACAAATCTTCGAGCGCTCGCCCCATACGTAGACCAACTTGAGGTCCTTGAGTCCACTGTGCACAGCTGGACTCCCGAGCGTGTCGCGCAGCGGACAGGTATCAACGCGGACACCATTCGAGGGATCGCGCGAGACTTTGCCAAAGCTGAGC
>JANNCG010000096.1:0-1964 GCA_031386385.1 Myxococcales bacterium | reverse complement strand
AGCTTGCCAGCGAATCGTGTAGGACTCCGCAGGTCGATAGATTGCCCGGTGAGGAAATTGGTCTTGTGGCGGAGTCACCGAAACAAAGGTCGGGATCTCAATCGTGTTCGCGAACAACGGAACACTGCCTCCTCCAATTCGGTACGCAAACCGCGATCCGGGCCTAACGCTCTCGCCCATCTCGTCATAGTAGCGCCAAATTCCCTCAGGAAAAGCGATAAGCGACACTTCTGGCATCACGTCGCGACGAACGAAGGCAACCTGAGGCTGCGCAAACGACCAAGCCTGGATGCGTCGCAGCACACACTCATTTGTGATCGGTTCAGTCGTGCCAGCGTCGGGAGCAAACAAAATGCTTTCGATAGCCCATGCGACGAGACCTGGAGTCGCTGCACGGCGCGCACCACTGTACGCCCACACCTCGACTCTGCGCGGAATCGGTTGTTGCGCGCTTGCATCGGTTGCGGTCTCGGCTATCCGAGCATCGACGTCCACAAGCGCATCCTCAGCAACACTCGCGTCAACGTCTTCGACGCGACTGTCGGATCTCGCACCGTCAACCGGCATTTCAACGTCCGCACGAACCAGACTCGAACACCCGGTCAAAAGCAAAGAAACGAACGCAAACTGCGCGATCAATTTTTGGTCCATTAACCACCCAAGGGGCAAGTATTGTTTGGAAGGCATACGACTCCACCGCGACATGGAGTCTCTGTCCCGTTGGAACAACACCGCTCACCCGGCAACCCGCACCGAGTACAGCGCGTGGTCACTCCACTACAGTAATAAATCTGTGGATCGCCATTGCAGCCTCCAGGGATGTTTGGACAGCACGGTTGACCCAGATTCCCACACGGAGTGCATGTGCCACCAGGGACGTCTCCCACGATGCAAACGTCGTCAGCATTTTGGCAGCGCGTACCACCGACACAACACCGGCCGCCTCGCGCGCCGCAAGCGCGACACATGCCACCCGCAGGCTCGCCCAAAGTATTGCAGCGCGCAAACGCGGGATTGCAAACACTGTTCGCGCAACACGGCGTATCGACCGCCCCACACGGAACACACTGCGCGTTTTGACACACTGCCCCGGCCGGACACGCAGCTCCTTGGGCACAAGTCAGCGGAACACATCGTCGCCCGGCTTGCGTATTTTCGCAGCTATTTCCCATTGCACATGCAGTTTGCGGAGCCTGGCAACACGGCTCTTGCGCCTGTCCACATGGTTCACACTGCCCTGCACCATTGTTATTGAATCCCGGATTGCATTGCGTTGTCCCAGGACACACCCGCTCAATCGGCTCGCCGCGTGTCCCACCACAACGAAGACAAACGCCCGTCGGATTTTGCGGTGGTCGTCCTGCGCGTTCGCAGTAGCCCGTTCGTCCAGCACCAATCCGAGGGCAGGACAAATCCTGACAACATGCTTGGCCCAGCGCGCCACACGGAGAGCAAACTTCGTTGGGGTCGCCCGCGCCAAGACAAACCGCTGTGTCAGGATTGCAGATGTTGTCAAAGAACGGTCCTGCGTGGCAACAAGGCAGCCCGACTTGGCCACACCTCGTTTGAAGACACCCGCCAGTGAACGGTGGTGTTCGCATCTGGTCCGTGCGCGCTTGATTGCAGAGCGCGGCCTGGACGGGGTTGAGGTTTGGAGCGTCACAACACGTCCCCGCAAAGACCTGATTGGATGACGCACAAGACGGGTCGGTTGTCGAAAACGCTGACCCACAGCACTGTGTGTGCGCGGTGCAAGTTGCGCGCGGGACGCGACAGCAACGAAAGCTCGCATCGGGCCCATCGTTGGTACACGCACGAGCGATGCCCGGACTTGAGCAACACAAAGGCGAACCGCGCGGAGCAGGGGCACCGCGCACGATGTCCATTTCGTAGATTCCCAACCAACTCGCGGTGATGTTGGCTGCGCGGTCGGCTCCACAAATGCCAAACGGGCCACCTGGATG
>JANNCG010000939.1:0-13415 GCA_031386385.1 Myxococcales bacterium | reverse complement strand
AACGGCAGCTTTCCCGTGGCCATTTCGTACAAAATAATTCCGCAAGAGTACAAATCACTCCGGCCATCGACCTCGCGCGCTTGGGCTTGTTCGGGGGACATGTACTCAGGGGTCCCGGCGATCATCCCTTGCGTTGTGAGCCGCTGACCATCGCCGTCCCGCGAACTCTCAAGGATCTTCGCGATCCCAAAATCTGCGACCTTCACGACATCGACGAGCTCGCCGTCATCTCCCTTTTTGGCCACGAGCATGATGTTTTCGGGCTTCAAATCGCGATGGACGATCCCGTGTTCGTGAGCAACCGCAAGCGCTGAGAGCACTTGCGTCATCACGTCAACGATGCGCGCGTTTGAGAATGGCCACTCTTTTCTCAGGGCAGTATACAAATCACGACCATCGAGAAACTCCATGACGATGAACATCATCCCGCTC
This sequence comes from Myxococcales bacterium, assembly GCA_031386385.1. Classification (GTDB taxonomy): domain Bacteria; phylum Myxococcota_A; class Polyangia; order Polyangiales; genus JANNCG01. The sequence goes on along the minus strand of JANNCG010000939.1, from coordinate 12,983 downwards.
GGGTCGATGCCAAAATCGATCACGCCCACGCTGTTGACGTGGTCCAGTCGGCTCGCCGCCTTCGCCTCTCGATGAAAGCGCCCCTGAAACTTCTCGTCGGACCCGATCCCAGCGTGCAGCACTTTGACCGCCACCACTTTGTCTAAGAGCAACTGTGTGGCCCGATAGACTTTGCCCATCGCCCCACCGCCGACGTAGGCGTCAATCCGGTACTTTGCTCCAATGACTTGCCCTACCAGCCGCTGGGCCTCTTCGCGTTCGCGGCGTTTGTCTTCGAGTGCTTCGAGCTCTTCCTCATTCATTGGATGGTTCCTATCGCCTCGTGGGCGTTGTGTACCGCTTAGGATGTACGAAGCAATGGTGCGCTTGGATGAAGGTAATACGAAATCGATTTCTTTCTGCTACATTAATAAACCGATTGACTATAATGCACGCTCAATTGTTTCTCGATATGATGCTATGAGGCACGCGCCGGCTCTGGTGTGAGTCGGTCATGCGTGTTAGCTACGCCCAGTGCGAGATCCTAAAGATTTTAAGGCCACCGTTCGCTTACCAGAGACTGCGTTTTCGATGAAAGCGGATTTGGCCAAGCGTGAGCCACAATGGCTGTCCCGCTGGCAGCAAACTGCGCTGTATCAGGGGCTTTTGGACCGGAAAACGGACAAGACGTTTGTCCTTCACGACGGACCACCTTACGCCAATGGCGAGCTGCATTTCGGCCACGTTGAAAACAACACGCTGAAGGATTTTGTTACGCGGTACCAGACGATCATTGGGGCCAAGGTGAAGCTTGTGCCGGGCTGGGACTGTCATGGGCTGCCGATCGAGCAAAATGTCGAGAAAAAACTTGGGTCTAAAAAATCTGAGCTAACTGGCCTTCAATACAGAAAGTTGTGCCGTCTTGAGGCCGAGAAGTGGGTCGCAATTCAGTCCGTTCAACGTCAACGCCTCGGGATGTACGGAACCTGGGATGCGCCTTACCTCACAATGCAGCCGGAGTTTGAAGCGCGTGTGCTTGAGGCGCTCGCGTTTTTCGCCGATAGAGGCCTGCTGTACCGAGGTCGAAAGCCCGTGTGGTGGTCCACCGCAGAGGCAACCGCCCTCGCCGAGAGCGAACTTGAGTACGAAAACGAGCACAAGTCGCCGTCTGTGTACGTGCGATTCGCAGCAAATTCAGCGGCTATTTCAGTTATTGAGCGCGCGTTCGGCTTGACGGGCAAGCTCGCGAAGGATGCTGTTGTTCACGCGGTCATTTGGACGACAACTCCGTGGACGCTGCCGGCGAACATGGCATTGGCGCTGCATCCGTCACTCAAGTACGAGCTGATCGAGCGGGTTGAAAATGGTCGCACCGAGTATGTTCTGGTGGCCGCAGATCTGCGGCAAGAGCTTCAGAAAGCTTGTGGTTGGAGCGTTGAACTGACGGTTCACGCAGCAGAGTCAGCGGTCGGTGCCGCTTTTGTGGGAGCGCTGTTTCAGCACCCGTTTGAAGGACGCGAAGTTCCAGCGGTGACGGCGGACTACGTCGAGGCGACGAGCGGAACAGGAATTGTCCACACGGCGCCGGGCCACGGTCGAGACGATTACATGACGGGGACAAGGCACGGATTGGCTGTGTATTCGCCCGTCGATGATCGCGGCCGCTACACCCACGAGCTCGGCGACGGCGCCAAAGCGTGGGGGCTCGAAGGCAAGACCGTCTGGGAGGCCAACCCGATCATCGCTAGCAAGCTCGCCGAAATCGGTGCGCTCTGCAACAAGCCCACAGATTTCATCATCCATAAGTACCCCATCTCGTGGCGCTCAAAAAAGCCATTGATCACTCGCGCGACGGTGCAGTGGTTTATCGCCATGGATCATCCCATGGAGAGCGGGACGCACCTGAATAAGACCCTCCGCGAGGTAGCGCTAAGCGAGATCGATCGTCTCGCAGATAACGGAGCTACCGCTGAAAAAGCAGGAGGACCTTCGAAGGGCTGGGTCCCAGCGTGGGGTCGTGATCGGATCACCGGCATGATCGCTGCGCGTCCCGATTGGTGTATCAGTCGGCAGCGGCTGTGGGGGGTTCCCATCCCCGCGCTCGAGTGTATCGATTGCGGCCATGTGCACTTAGACGCCGCGCTCATTCGGCACGTCGCAACGCTGTTTGCAAAACACGGAACCGACGTATGGTACGACCCCGCATCCGACGTGATCCCCGCGGGACTTCAGTGCCCAAAGTGTGGCAAATCGCAGTTCAAACGCGACCAGAGCATTCTCGATGTGTGGTTTGAATCCGGCAGCTCATTCTTCGCGGTTTGCGAAGGCAAAGAGATGCTCAAGATCCCGACGGATTTGTATCTCGAAGGAAGCGATCAGCACCGCGGGTGGTTTCACTCCTCGCTGCTCGTAGGCGTTGCCACCCATGGCCGTGCTCCGTACGAGACTGTGGTCACGCACGGATTTATCGGCGAAAAAGTTCAAAAAACGCAGAGCGACGGTCGCGTAAAAGAAGTCATCAAGGCGATGCACAAGACCGAGATCAACCAGCGCAAAGAAGCTGGCGAAGATGTCTCGCATCTGGATCCACTCAAGATCATCGCAAGCGATGGCGCGGACTTGCTCAGGCTCTGGGTTGCGTCAAATGATTTCACGGGTGATGTGGGTCTGTCCAAAGAGGCGTTTAAGCAAGCGAGCGAAACGTATCGATCCTTCAGAAACTCGCTCCGATTTTTGCTCGCCAATGTCGGCGCAAATCCTCCGGCTATTGAAGAGGTCGCAGCGGAGCTTCAGCCCATCGATCGCTGGATGTATGATCGCCTCGTGGCGCTTGTGGATGGGTGCAACCACCACTACGAGACCTACAATTTTCGTGCGGTGGCGTCGGGGGTGAGTGAATTTCTAACCGACGCATCGGGATTCTACTTCGACGTAGCCAAAGATTGGCTCTACAACGACGCCCCTAGCGCGATCCGTACACGCTCTACGCTCGCTATTTTTGCAGCAATATTGCGATCGATTCTCACCGTGATGGCCCCGATACTTCCGTTCACAGTGGAGGACGCGTGGGATCATTTTCCGAAGCGCGCGGACGATCCGGCGAGCGTTCACCAAACGCGCTGGCCTTCCCTCACAGCCCTCGCGCCTGACCCGGCGATCGAGCGCGCGGTGACGCTTACCCGCGCACTTCGCCAGCGGAGCAACGCTGTGCTGGAGCCATTGGTTCAAGCCTGGGGGATTGAAAAGCAGCTCGCCAAAAAAGAAGCCCGCGAGCCAGGCGTCGGCAACGATCGATTTCCTGAATCGCTCCGCATCGATCACGCACGGGACGCTGAGTTTGTCCTTTATCTCACCAGCGACGAGCAGGCCGAGCTGACACCCATGCTCGACACCCTCGCGGAGGCTCTTTTGGCCGGGACGGTCGCCGTCAGACCCACGACCATGGACCCTGCGACCCACGTCCAACGCTCAAGTACGCCCCCTTGTGGTCGCTGTCGCCGCAGAATCGCTGCGGTGGATCCCGAATCACTTCTCTGCCCACGCTGCACCGAAGCGATTCGTCAGTGGGATCTGGAACACAACTAGCCTCTACGTTGTTGTACTCCACAGCAAAACCGAGGCATCCTTCATCACCTTTAAGCACCAACGACGATGAGCCAAGACGAATCCGATACCCCCGCCCAGTCTGAGAAGTCCGACGAGACCTCCCCACCCACCAGCAACGAGGCCGTGCCCGAGACTGATTCCGACGAGAGCGCGGATTCAGAGAGTCCGGCCGAAAGCGCGAGTGACGAAGGCGAAGTCATTGTCAAAAAGAAGGTGATTGAGCCGCCCCCGCCCCCGCCCACGATGAAGCAATGGATGTTTCTCATTGGGGTGGCAGGGCTCACCGCCGGACTCGATATTTGGAGCAAAATTTGGGCAGTCAAGCGGCTCTCGATCGCCTCGATTCGTCCGGTTCCACTGTGCGTACCGCCGCCCGGGGCACAGCACTATTTTTATCAGCGAATACCGCACAATGAGCTGGTTTTGTCGCGCAATTATCTCGAGCTACGCTATGCAGAGAACTGCGGTGGGGCTTGGGGATTGATGCACAACTGGCCCGAAAAAGTTCGCCGACCGTTTTTCTTTTTGATCACGATTGCGGCCATTGCGTTCGTCGTTCATTTGTATCGTTCGCTTGAGAAGGACCAGACGGCAATGCGGATTGCGCTCCCGCTCGTCCTCGGCGGGGCAATCGGCAACCTGTTCGACCGTCTCAGGCTCGGATACGTGGTGGACTTCATTCGTATGCATTTGAAAGAAAAGTACGACTGGCCAACCTACAACGTCGCGGACATCGCGATTACCGCTGGAATTATCCTGATGATTCTCGAGTTCATCGCGAGCGGTCGCAAAAAACCTGCTCCCGCAAGTGCCGTAGTGAAAGAAGCTGCTACAGCCTCTTCAACCGCATGAAGCACACGCTGTTTGCTCTGTTTGGCATAGATGTCCCGTCGTACTTCGGGATGCTCGCCTTAGGCTTGGCACTCGCGACGTTTATTGGGTCTCGCTGGGTGCATGCGATCGGTCGAGACAAAGAGGTGATCATTGATCTTGGCCTCGCCGTTACCATCGCAGGTGTCATTGGTTCGAGAATTCTTCATGTTCTCGCAGACGGTTATTTTTGGGACTACGTTCATGCCTGCACGGACCCGAGCAAGGTGGACTGGCACATCACCGCGCAGCAGTGCCGCTCTGCCGCGTTTGACGGCATTTGGGACACCGCGAAGAGCGTCTGCCATCCCAAAGAGCGCAACTGCTTTGCGTGGGCGGCGTTTTGGGCCGGCGGACTGACGTATTACGGCGGTCTGATCGGCGCGAGTGCGTACGCCTGGGTCTTTTTGAAGCGCGAAAAATTTCCATTTTGGAAGGCCGCTGACATGGCCGGATTTGCGATTCCGCTGGGTCTCGCGTGGGGCCGAATGGGTTGCTTTCTTGCAGGCTGTTGCTTCGGTCGAGTTTGTGATTCTCACGCTCTTTGGGGCGCGACTTTTCCGAAGTGGTCGCCTGCGTGGGACCTTCACGTGAAAGAGCACAGAATTACAGACACTGCGGTTCAGGCGTTGTCCGTTCATCCAGCGCAATTGTACGAGAGTGTCGGATCGCTGCTGATCGCCGTGGTCGCCTACCTCGTTGTGGTCCCCCGCAAGCGCTACGACGGACAGGTGTTTGTCTTCTTCATCACAGCGTACGGTGTGCTGAGATTTTTGCTCGAGTTTATGCGCGAAGACGACCGCGGCGGAGTTCTTGGCGTCTCAACATCGCAGTGGATCTCAATCGCGCTGATCGTCGGTGTCTTGTTCGCGCGCAAGCAGCTCATCGCACACGCGGCAACAGCGTCAACAACGACCAGCGGCTGAAATCACTCAGCGGGTGCTCGCTCTGGCTGAGTTAATCGCCGAAGCCTTGCGATCCTCCGCGAATCACCGCATATCGTGCCCGCACCGAGCCAATCGCGTACCCCAGCGCAGCGTGCGTCGGAATATTTAGCACCGCCACGTCGGCCTGCAATCCGACCGCGAGGCGTCCAAGCCCATACTGCTCAAGCGCCCGTGCCGGCGCGCGGGTCAGCGCCCACCACGCTTCAACCGTGCTCAGCCCCATTTGGCGGATCGCAAACGCGGCCATAAGCGGTAGATTTTCAACATAGCTTGTCCCCGGATTGCAATCGGTTGCCAGCGCAACCTCGACGCCGAGGTCTCGCATGCGTCGCGCGTCAGGCTGCGTTTGTCCAAGCGAAAATGCCGCGCCCGGCAACAACACTGCCACAACGTTCGCCTGCGCCAGAGCACGAAGTCCCGCGTCGCTGACGTGCTCTAAATGATCTGCACTCGCACTCCGAAGCTCCGCCGCGAGCTGTGCGCCGCCGATGTCTGCGAACTGTCCAACATGTAGCCTAGAGCGCACCCCATCGCGGCGGGCGAGCTCAAGTATCGGTCTGCATTCTGTCAGTGAAAAACCAGTTGAATCGACGTATGCATCAATGAAGTTCGGCCGTGACTGGGCCAGGACCGCTGGCCAGGTTTCGTTGAGTGTTCGCTCGATAAACCGCCCACGGCCTGTGGCGGTTGCACGAAGCGACGGATCCACGGCGTGGAGGCCCAAAAACGTCTTCACAACTCGGGTGCGGGACCGAGCCGCCGCTTGCTCGATGGCTTCAAGCGCGCGAAGCTCGCTGGGCGTATCGAGACCATAGCCAGTCTTCACCTCAACCGTGGTCACGCCATATGCGCGCATGCGATCGAGGCGTTTGAGCAGCGAATCGACCAGCGCCTGTTGCTCACTCGCGCGGAGGTCTCGCACGCTGCGCGCGATCCCTCCACCTTCCGCTGCGATCTGTGCGTACGTTGCGCCCTCGATTCGTGCCACGAACTCATCGGACCGCTGGCCCACAAACAAGCTGTGCGTGTGCGCATCAAGCAGCCCCGGCGCGATCACGCACTCCTTGGCGTCGAGCACTAGCCCATTGGGACGAAGTTTTACGGTCGCATCAAGTTCGCTGGTTTTGCCCACGGCGACGATGGTGTTTCGGTCTATCGCCACTGCACCGTGTTCAATGAGTCCGAGTGGGGCGCGATCGTGGGGAGTTTTGGGCGAGGGTGGAGGTCCATCGAGAGTGAGCAGCTCTGCGCTGTTGCGAATCAACACCGTTGCGTACACAGCCATATTGCTTATACTCGATGTGGAACATGAACGCCTTCGCGCGCGGCGTACTCTGACGCGATGTCGTACCCGGCATCTGCATGGCGAATGACACCCATTCCTGGATCGCTTGTCAGGACTCGCTCAAGGCGTTTCGCGGCCGCTTCTGTGCCATCGGCGACGATGACCATTCCCGCGTGAATCGAGTTGCCCATCCCAACGCCACCACCGTGGTGAACGCTGACCCATGATGCTCCGTTGGCGCAGTTGATAAGCGCGTTGAGAATCGGCCAGTCAGCGATCGCGTCGCTGCCATCAAGCATCGCTTCGGTCTCTCGGTGGGGTGAGGCGACGGAGCCGCAGTCTAAGTGATCGCGGCCGATAACAATCGGTGCCTTCACTTTTCCGCTGCGAACAAGCTCGTTAAACGCCAAGCCCACTTTGGCGCGATCGCCGTAGCCTAACCAACAAATTCGCGCCGGGAGTCCCTGAAACTCAACTCGCTCTTGCGCCAATTTGATCCATCGCACCAGCGAGGGGTCATCCTTGACGACATCCAACACCGTTTGATCAGTGACCGCGATGTCCGCAGGGTCGCCGGATAGAGCGACCCATCGAAACGGTCCGCGACCGACGCAAAACTGCGGACGAATATAAGCTGGAACAAATCCCGGGATCTCAAACGCATCTTCTGCCCCAGCAATTTGTGCCTCCGCGCGAATGTTGTTTCCGTAGTCGCAGGCGAATGCTCCCGCTCGTTGCATTGCGCGCATCGCCTCAATCTCTGCCGCCATCGAAGCGCGCGCCCGCGCGACGTACTTCACCGCGTCGGTGGTCCGAAGCTCTGCCGCTTGCTCAAGTGACAATCCCGCGGGAATATAGCCCTGAAGCGGATCATGCGCGCTGGTCTGTTCGGTCACGAAATCCGGAATCACTCCACGCTTCACCAGCTCGGGATACACCTCTGCAGCGTTGCCCACGAGCCCTATACTCACGACGCTCTTTTCTGCACAAGCGGCCTTCACCCAAGCGATCGCCTCGTCCAACGAGTGAGTCATCTTGTCGACATAGCGGGTGGCCAAGCGTCGCTCAACGCGGGTCGCGTCGACTTCAACGGCCAAACAAACTGCCCCATTCATCGTCGCGGCGAGTGGCTGAGCACCGCCCATCCCACCAAGTCCCGCGGTCAGAATCCATCGTCCTGCCCAGTCACCTCCGAAGTGCTGCCGACCGGCCTCTGCAAATGTCTCATACGTACCCTGCAAAATGCCCTGGGTCCCGATGTAGATCCACGAGCCGGCCGTCATCTGACCAAACATTATGAGCCCTTGCGCCTCGAGATTGCGAAAGTGCTCCCACGTCGCCCATTTGGGCACAAGCATTGAGTTCGCAAGCAGCACACGCGGCGCATCGGGGTGGCTGCGAAATTTTCCCACCGCCTTACCGCTCTGGACCAAGAGAGTCTCATCGTCGTTAAGCGCTCGGAGCTCTTGGACGATAACCTCAAAGGCATCCCAGCTTCGCACCGCTTTTCCGGTGCCACCGTACACCACGAGATCATCGGGGCGTTCAGCAACCGCGGGATCCAAATTGTTCATGAGCATCCGCAGCGCGGCCTCCTGAACCCAACCCTTACAACTTATGTCACTTCCGCGCGGAGCGGTCACGATTCGAGGCTTGGCAGTCATGTCGATTTACTGCGCACCACATTACTACACCTCAGGACTTCTTGCTCTTGTCCTTTAGCTGCACGTCTCCCTCGACGCTTGGCCGCAGGGTTGTCTTTCCGTTTTCGTCCTCGGTGCTCTTAAACCGCACCTCCATTTTGACCTCAAAGGCCATCCCAGTGAGGGCTTTTTTCAACTCTGACGCAATACTGGTGTTGTCCAAGAAATCTCGCGTCTCTTTCGCCACTGCGCGATAGAGCCCGTTTTTTGTCTCGTCAATTTGATCGAGTGCAAGCTGTGCGAGCTCTCTATCTTTGATCTTATCAATCATCCCCCGCACGGACTCTTCGCTCTTTGAAAAAGCCTCGAATCCCGACTCAATGCCGCGTTTGAGCAGACGCTCAACGAGGTTGCGAGCTTTGTGTGAGGTCGTGTCGCGCTCGTCTTCTTCGACATGCGCGGGAGGCGCAATCGACTCACGCTCTTCAACTTTGGTCATAGAAGATGTTTCACCTTAGGATGCTGGTTGTATAGCTAGTTGTACCATCGTTTGCTACACGTACCGGCATCCGATGAGATCGGTACTATTTGTATCAAAGCCTGTTGCCCCCCCGTGGAACGACAGCAACAAGAACCTCGTCCGAGCCCTCGCAAAGGGCATCGAGCGCTACGAACCCACGATTTTGGTCCCTGCGGGTCAGCCCCAGCCATTCGCCCGCAGCGAGCCCATTTATCAGTCCGGGGGAGGGTATGCGCCTGCGCTTCGGTCAAACGCACGAGTTTTTCAGCGGCTTCTTTTGGGTCCGCGGGCTGACATCTGGCACTTCTTTTTCGGCCCAAACCCTCGAACGCTCCGGGCCGGTCGCGTCGCACGCTGGCTTCGCCGCATCCCCTGTATTCACACGATCGCGAGCGCGCCGGACAACCTAGAGAGTCTGGCCCCACTGTTATTTGCGGACAAGATCGTGGTTCTTTCAGCTCACACGCAGTCACGCCTTGCGAAGGCGGGTCGCGATTCGAGCGTGATTCGACCAGCTATTGAGCCACTCGAGGTCGATGCTGACCGGATTGAGAGGGCAAAGAGCAAGTATGGGCTGCAGCGTCCGTATGTTCTTTATCCCGGCGATCTTGAGTTTGGAAACGGCGCTGAGACGTTTATCAAGTCCGCGGCCCTCGCCAGCGAGCTGCAGTGGGTGATCGCAGCGCGGCCCAAAACTGCAGGGGCTGTCGAAGCAAAAGCTCGGCTGCAACAGCAAACAGAGAAGCTCGGAGCTAACATCGTCTGGCTTGGCGAGATTGACGACATCCACGCCGTTGTCGCGGGAGCCTCAGCGGTCACGTTGCTAAGCGATACACTGCACGCAAAAATGGACTGGCCGTTGGTCATTCTTGAGGCATTAATGTGTCGTGTGGGGTGCGTGATTGCGAGCGCCGGGAGCGTCGCTGAGCTCGCCCCTTCAGATGGCTGCGTGCAAGTGATGGCCGGGAGTGCCCAAGACCTTCTCGAAGCGGTGCGAAAGATCCATCGGAGTTGGACCGATCGACAAAAAGAGCACGCTCGGCAGTGGGTCATCGATCAGTGTGCACCTTCTCAGATAGCGCGCGCTTACGAGACGTTGTACGACTCTGTTCTCGATGGACAATAAGAGCTACTATAACGAGTTCAGCGATTGGTATGACCGAGACCGCGCCGTCGGCTATCACGCGATGATCGACGGTCTTGAGCTTCGGGTAGCGCTCCCCCGCGCAAAGGAGCAGCGAGTTCTTGAAGTCGGCTGTGGAACGGGGTTGATTCTGCAGCGACTCGCCAGTGTGGCGAAGAGCGCTGAGGGCGTAGATTTGTCTCCAAAAATGCTGGATAAAGCAAGACAGCGTGGTCTCAAAGTCCGTGAGGCAAGCGCAACGGAGCTGCCGTTTTCGGCGGAGAGCTTTTCACTCGTATGCTCTTTTAAGGTTCTCGCGCACGTCCAGGGTATTCAAGCGGCCATGAGCGAGATGGCAAGGGTTTCGGTCCCTGGCGGGACAATCCTTGCGGAGTTTTACAACCCATGGAGCTTGCGTTATCTCGCCAAGCGCTTTGGGCCCTCGGGCAAGATCTCTCGCAACACGACCGAAGACGCGGTCTTTACCCGGTACGACTCTCCGATGGCCATTCGATCCTTGGTGCCTGCGGGTTGCAAGCTGATCCAGCTGCATGGCGTACGAACAGTCACCCCGGCAGCGAGCGTTTTCAAATGGCCCGCAGCGGGTGCCATATTTGAGCAACTAGAGTGTCTTGTTCAAAGTACTCCATTGGCAAATTTAGCTGGATTTGTGATCGCTGAGATTCGAAAAGAATGAGCGGCGGGGCGCGGGTATTAGTCGTCGATGACGAACCATCGCTGCGACAAATGATTCGCGTCGCGCTGACTCGCAGTGGTCATCAAGTGGTTGAGGCGGCGGACGTGAGCGCAGCGCGAGATGTGTTGCACGCGAGTCCGGTTCCGTTTGACTTGGTTATCACCGACCTGATCATGCCAGGGGAGTCAGGCCTTGCGGTGATCGACGCCGCGCGTGAAAGGAGCCCCGAGACGCAGGTGATCGTCGTCACTGCTCACGCTTCGGTCGGCACTGCGGTCGAAGCGATGCAACGGGGTGCGTACTGCTACCTCGAGAAGCCGCTAGATCTGGCCACAACTCGCGTCCATATTGAGAAAGCGCTAGAAAAACGCACATTGCTGCGAAGCAACGAGCAGTTAAAAGCCGTCGCGCGAGTGACTACCCGCGGCTCAATCTCTGGCGATCCACTGCTGGTTGGTCGAAGCGCTGCGCTCGAGGTTGCAACGGATCTCATTCGCCGCGCCGCGCCCAGCAAAGTAAACGTTCTGATCACCGGTGAGAGCGGAACGGGCAAAGAGGTCTTTGCTCGATTGCTTCACTCGCTCTCTGATCGCGCAGCCAAAAACCTCGTGACCATCAACTGCGGGGCGATCCCCGAAAATCTTCTTGAGAGCGAGCTCTTCGGTCACGAAAAAGGTGCCTTCACCGGTGCACACGTGCGACGCGATGGTCTGTTTCGTGAGGCCAACGGCTCGACACTATTTCTGGACGAGGTCGGTGAATTGCCGCTGAGTTTGCAGGTCAAACTTCTGCGTGTGCTCTCGGAGCGAAAGGTTCGCGCGATCGGTGCGTCGTCGGATGTGCCAATTGATGTTCGAATCGTGTGTGCGACCAACCGTGACTTGGATGGAGCGGTAAAAGCCGGCACCTTTCGCCAGGACTTATTTTATCGGCTCAACGTGCTGCGGGTGCATCTTCCACCACTGCGTGAGCGGCGAGAGGACGTCGCGTTGTTGGTTGAGCATTTTCTGCAGCGGTTTGTCCGTGAGCACGGACGACCCAATCTGCGGATCGCTCCCGAGGCGATGGCGGCATTGGTGCAGTACTCGTTTCCAGGCAATGTCCGCGAGCTCGAAAACGCCGCTGAGCGCGCGGTAGCGCTCGCATTTGGCTCAACCATCGAGCTTCGCGATCTTCCGCCCGAAATAGCCGGGCGAAAAGCGTCCGCGCGCCCCAGTATGACCCTGCCCGACGAGGGTTTGGCGCTAGAGCCCTATCTCGAAGAGATTGAGCGAGCACTCTTGCAGCAAGCACTCTCGCGTGCAGACGGTGTGCGAACGAAAGCTGCGCAGCTGTTGGGACTGTCGTTTCGTTCGTTTCGCTATCGGCTCGCAAAACTCGGCCTCGCAAAAGACGATTTGGCGGACGAGACGTAGGCAACTTGCCGCCAATGTAGGGCTGACAAATTTTGTCAGTCCAGAGCCCAAATTTGTCGTGTCTGCCAGGTGCGGTCCTGTATGCAAATTAGCAGGACCAAACGAAATTCGTACCGTCGCAACCAGCATGCTGGTCTGCGGCACAGAGTTCGCGTACCCTTCAGACACAATGCGAAGTTCAAAGCTGCGTTTTCCTGGATTTTCCCGCGGATTCTCGTTGGTTGAGCTCATGATCACCGTCGCAATTATTGCGGTGTTGACCTCAATCGCGCTGGTCTCGTTTCAGCGATACACTCGAAAAGCCCGCACCACCGAGGCGTACAACATGCTCGGTATGATTCGGATGCGCCAAGAGAGTTATCGAAGCGAATTCAGCCAGTATTGCAACGCGTCGGGCGGCAACACGAACTACTGGCCCACGGTCGTTGACCGCGTGAGCCACGACTTTTACACTGGAATTCCTGCGGGTTGGACACAGCTTGGCGTCCGGCCAGCGGGGCAAGTGTATTATCAGTACTCAACCGTTGCTGACATGCCGCCGAATGCTCCGGCGATCGCCGGGGCAGCGCCGGCGGACCTTGGCTATTCGACACTCCCAACACAAGACGCCTGGTGGGTGGCTCAGGCGCGTGGCGATCTCGATGCCGACATGACCTTCTCGCTCTTTGAGTCCGCCTCATTTACCAGCGGAACATTTCGACAAAATGAGACCGAGTAAGGACGCTGGCACTGTCATTGCAGCCCTTGTTCATCAAGTTCATTCCCCGAACAAATGGTGGTAGTTTTCCCCATCGAAAGGTTAGTTTCATGAAGTCCCTTCTCAAACGCACAAAAGCAGGTTTCACACTTATCGAGCTCATGATCGTCGTGGCGATTTTGGGCATCTTGGCCGCCGTCG
>JANNCG010000879.1:0-4049 GCA_031386385.1 Myxococcales bacterium | reverse complement strand
CACAATCGTGCCAAGCGAAGGCGACCGCGATCATGCTGCGAGTGAGCACGGACATCCCGCAGGGGCCGGGGCAGACTCTTACCGCGGTGCGCGTTGTGATTCACCCGAGCGACTCAACAACCAATACTTACAGCCGCACGTTTGAACTTTTAGGCACCGAGGCGATGCCGCTGCTGCCCGCAACGCTTCCGATCGTCCCGCTCAACGATGACGCTACGCGCATTCTTGTGATCGAAGTGAGTGCGCTGCAGGCGAACACGGTACTTTTTACCAATCAAGCAGTCGTTGGATTTGAGCGCGAAAAAACCACGCTGTTAGAGATGTTTCTTGCGGACCGATGTAGGATTCCGGCGAACCAAGTGTGCGCCGCGGGCAGCACCTGTGGTCAGCGCGGTTGCGAGCCGGCGATGCGCTCGCGCTTGCCAGATTTCGTTCCGAACATAATGGCCGACGCGAGCGTCGACCGCCCAACACCCCTCGATGATCGGCCGAACCAGGTCACTGATGTTCCATCGTTGCCGGACGCGAGCTTTGATGTGCCGATGGAGTTGGATGTCCCCACGGTGATCGATGTGCCATCACCGCCGGACGCCACGTTTGATGTTCCAACCGTGGACCGGCCAGATCCTGTGGATATTCCCACGCTGAATGACACGGGCGTCGCCCCCAGAGATGTCCCCAATGGCGGAGGCGCGGTGACCTGTGGACCGGCAAACACGCCATTGAGCGCTGGGATCGCGACGATCGACGTCAGTGGGGCGATGGCAACGCTTGACACCAACACAGGCACACTTCGGGGAGCCAATGTGATGCTCACCAACTGTGTGAATGCGCCGCCCTCGGTCGCGAGCAGCTGTGCGGGGGTGACTGTGATCGACCAAGCCGGAGCGCCGCAATTACTGGTCATTGACTCAGACGCATTCAACGTGCTGGCGGGATCAGTATTGAGGATTACGGGCGCGAGAGGCGTGGTATTTCGCTCGCGAAATGGCTCGATCATCACGGGTATGATCGACGCAAGCGGCACGCAAGGTGTCAGCGGGATGATCAACGGCGGTGGCGCGGGTGGCGCGGGTGGACCTGGAGCGGGCTCGGGCGGACAGTTTGTTGCCGGGCCCGGCTGCGACGGACGCAACGGAAGCGCCGCGGGCGCCGGTGGTGGACAAACGGGCAGCTGCGGCTCAGCAGGTGGACGAGGCAGCAATGCAGTGGGTGGGAGTGGCGGCGGTGGTGGCGGTGGCGGATCTTGTGGTGGTGGTGGAGCTTCTGGCGGAAGTTTTGCGCGACCCGGAAGTATGGGTGAGTCCGGTGGCGCTGGAGCGGCGGGATCCGATGGCGCTGGTGGTGGCGGCACCGGTGGCGTGGCGTGCAACTCTATGGCACCGCCCGGAAGCCCCATGCCCTATGTCTTCGACTCAACGCTCATGCCATTGCGTGGTGGTTTCGGCGGCGCCTCTGGTGGCTTCGGCGCGCTGCACGGGTTTGGTGGAACCGGCGCGGGCGTAAGCGCTGGTGCGGGTGGACTCACGGGGTTCGCTGGTGGTGGCGGCGGCGGTGGTGGCGCGGGCGGCGCCGTCGCACTTTGCAGTGCTATTTCAGTACGAATCGCGGGTTCTGGTGAGATCCGCGCCAATGGGGGATTAGGCGGCGTTGGCGGTTTCGCTGACGTTGCAGAGAATGGATTTAACGCTTCGGTCGTCGGGATGGGCGCAGCGGGTGGTGGCGGTGGCGCGGGTGGTTCAGGAGCCGGCGGCGGTGGCGGCGGCGGGTCTGGAGGTGCGGTATTTTTGCAGGCCCCATTGGTTGATCTTCAAGGCAGGCTCTCGATGCGTGGTGGGCTCGCGGGAGCCGGTAGTGCTGTGCCTCGCAGCGGCGGATTTGGCGGCGTGGGTCGCAATGGCGGTTCGCAAGGCGGCCGTGGTGGAACCGGCGGTTCAAGCGGCGCCGGTGGTTCTGGCGGAGATGGTGCCGTGAGGGTGATCTCGCCAATGTTCACCAACAACGGTGTGGTGAGCGGCGTCATTCGCCAAGACCCGATGTAAGCGAGTGAGGGTGCCAGCGTCTGCGAAGGCGAAACAGAACTACGCAATAAACGCTAAAAGAGCTTGTCGAGATTCTGTCGAACAAAGGGCAACGGGGTTGTGGCACACTCGTGAAAACGGAGGCCATTTCGTGCTCGACGGACAATTTACCCTTGGTGTTGAAGAAGAGTTTCAGATCGTACATCCCGGCACTCGCGAGCTTCGCTCGTACGTGTCGAAGATCATGGAGGAGCGCGACAAGACCGTGCTTCGCGAACGGGTTCGTGCAGAGATGCACCAATCGATGATCGAGACGGGCACAGGGATTTGCGCAAACGTTGATGAAGTACGGGCTGAGCTGATAGAGCTTCGCACCGAGCTCGACGCGCTCGCGCGCAAGGGCGGCCTTCGGATCATCGCGGCGAGCACGCACCCGTTTTCGGACTGGAAAACACAAGAGATTACGGAGGGTGCGCGCTACGACAAGATCGTCGAAGACCTGCAAGACGTCGCTCGCGCGAACTTGATTTTCGGTCTTCACGTGCACGTCGGATTTAAAGACAAAGACGTCGCGATGGTGATGGCGAATCAGGTTCGCTATTTTCTGCCACACGTCCTCGCTCTCACCACGAGCTCGCCATTTTGGCTAGGTCGTCAGACCGGCCTGAAGAGCACTCGCTGTGAGGTGTTTAAACGCTTTCCGCGCACGGGGATTCCTGGTGCGTTTGAGAGCTATCGCGAGTTTGAAGACTTCGTGAAGCTCTTGGTGCAAACGGGCTGCATCGACAACGCGAAAAAAGTTTGGTGGGACGTCCGCGTCCATCCGTTCTTCGATACTGTTGAAGTGCGGATCTGTGACATGCCCACAAACTTAAACCAGACCGTCGCAATCGTGGCGCTCATTCAAGCCATCTTCGGGCAGTTGTATCTTCTCTATCGCCGCAACATGGCGTGGCGTACGTATTCATCGGCTCTGATCGAGGAGAATAAATGGCGTGCGGTTCGCTACGGAATCGATGGCAAGCTGATTGATTTTGGCAAGCAAGCAGAGGTCAGCGCGCGCGAGATTATCCACGAGCTGCTCGACTTTGTGGACGAAGCCGCTGGGATCTTTGGCTCACGCAAGGAGCTCAACGGGATCAAGCAGATTCTCAAAGACGGCACGAGCGCAGACCAGCAGCTAGAGGTCTTTCGCAAGTCTGGCGGCGACACCAAGGCCGTGGTCGATTGGCTCATTGAAGAGACCATGCGCGGGCTTCCCCCAAGAGCCAAACCACTCAAATAGCCGAGCTTTGTCGAAGTCCACCAGCGGGGCAACGCTGAGGTTGTGGGTCGAAAGCGTTAGGCGTCCACAGCGAAGAGGGTCGGGAGCACCTCTCCGGATTTGCCCTGAATCCAGTGGTGAAACAAGCTGCCGTTGTCTGCGGGATCTTGGTTGATCAGCAGTGTTTTACCGCCGTGACTCCGCGCGTCTCGCACGAAGTTGGCGGCTGGATATACCGCGCCAGAGGTCCCCGCAGCGACGAACAAAAGCGCAGGAGCGTCTCGCATAAAGCGTTTGACCCGATGCAAGTGTGTGCCGTCGAGCATCTCGCCAAACCATACGATGTGTGGTCGCAAAAAGCCCGTCTGCCCTTTGGCTGCGCACAGGGCACAACCCGGCACTTCGTTGGCCGAATAGATCGTCTCATCGGCGAAGGGCTCTCGGTCACAAGTGCTGCAGCGCGTTTTAAACAAATTTCCGTGGATCTCGATCACGCGTTCGCTGCCGGCGCGAGAGTGAAGCCCATCCACGTTTTGCGTCACGAGCATAAACCGATCGCCCAGCTTTTTCTCAAGCTCTACGAGTGCGTAGTGTCCTGGATTGGGTACCACTTCAAGAGCCTTCGCGCGACGCTCAGAATAAAACCGCCACACAAGCGCCGGGTCACTGGCAAACCCCTCTGGCGACGCGACGTCTTCGATTCGGTGCTTCTCCCACAGTCCGTCCGCGCTCGCACGAAACGTCGGAACCCCACTCTCCGCGCT
>JANNCG010000848.1:0-2142 GCA_031386385.1 Myxococcales bacterium | reverse complement strand
GTCCACCGCGGCAGCGATCGAGCGAATCATGCTTGTGGCGCGATCAACCTTCGCGCGGTGCGCTGGGCGTTCGGCGACGCTCAATCCGTCGTCGTCGTACCAAGCTTCAACGATGGACGCGGCGGGACCTCGTGCGGGCCGAGCGGGCCGGAGCACGCGGTCCATGGATATACGTTGCGCGGGTGTCAGCGCCGCGCGATGGCGACTCACCTCGTTGATGATCGAGGTCCCGCACAACGGGACTGAGCGATCGACTGCGGGGACATTGCTGACGCCTTC
This sequence comes from Myxococcales bacterium, assembly GCA_031386385.1. Lineage (GTDB taxonomy): Bacteria > Myxococcota_A > Polyangia > Polyangiales > JANNCG01. The sequence goes on along the minus strand of JANNCG010000848.1, from coordinate 1,863 downwards.
AACGGGCCCATACGCAAGCGCAAACGCGCGCAGTGCGCCGTCGCGATCGAGGTGCCCGTTGTCGTCCATTTGTGCGCGAATTTGTGCCCAAGCGCTGGGGCGCCCTGCGGGCGGCTCGGGAATCTGCTCCCACGTAAGTGAGGTGCGTGATGGACTGTGGGCCTTTTTGCAACCACTCATCGATGGTGTGACGCACCCTAAGGCAATGAGCGCAGCGAAAAGGTTTGTTGATTGGGCTATTGGTTTGCTCATCGCGCGCGCGAGGCTATGACCAGTTGGCTGCCTGTTTCAAGGGCTTCTGAACCACTTCGCGTTCACCCCAGCGGGTGACGGCGGCGACCGTTCGCAAATGATCAAGAGTTTCGTGCCGGTGTGGTGAACAATGGACGAGGGGTCGAGGTGAACAACGCCGCAAGATTGTGAGCCGCCGCGTTGGTGGCTGAATCAAATGGATCGGCCCGGCTCACAACGAAATGGCGCGGCGAGCGACGGTTGCACGCTTTGCGCGAAGCCCGCTGCTTGGTGTTCACCTCGTGTTTTGCACAGGACTCACGGACGCGTGTCGAAGTCGTTCTGCGCGCGCGAGGATCTCACTTGCGGTGGTGGGGTTGTCCGAACGGATGGCAACCGCAATCCCACTCCGTGTGGATGTGACGTGCGCTTGCGCTCCGTGTGGTACGAGCGGACAGTTCGGCATATGGTTGCCGAGGTGACCAAGCGTGTCGTTGCGGGCGATGTGGCAGTCGACGACGCGCTGCAACCACTCTCCCGTCATCCCGGATACTGTGCGAAACGCGATGATCGCTCCGACCGTTCGCCGCGTGGGCGTGCTGCCGGGACCGGTGCTTTCCACCAGCGGTTCTACGCGCTCAATGTCCTCAATGTGCTCGAATGGGCTGGTGTCACGATCGTCTGGATGGATGCCAACACAGGCCCGAGCCTCTGCGTCGCGAAGCGCTGCGGATGCCGCACGGTGCTCTGCTGCCTGGCGCCGTTGGTCTGCTGCGGCGCGAGTATGCTCTGCCGTTGGGTTCGAGGCAGACGTCCAACATGCCCCATCGAATTCTCCGCCGGCGCGAGGTCCGCCCCGAGGTGAGCAGCGGCTGCGTTCAACCGTCGCATTTGGGTCGTACTGGGATGCCTGCGCGACGGCCGCTGCGCTGTGTGCTTGGCCTTCACGCTCGTGCTGCGCAGCACTCATGTCGTGCGGTCTTGCGCCCGCTGTTGAAGCGCATGACGCCGTGAGGCCGAGAAGTGAACTCAACCAAATTGATCTAAACATTTTTTTCATTTCCATTCATATGACTGCGCGCCGAAGCCGGAGCGCGTTGACCACAACCGAGACTGAGCTGAAGCTCATTGCAGCAGCAGCGATCATTGGTGAGAGCAGCAGCCCGAGGCCGGGGTCCAGAACGCCCGCTGCAATGCGCACGCCCGCTGCGTTGTAGAAGAACGCGAAAAAGAGGTTTTGCCGGATGTTGCTCATCGTTTTGCGCGAGAGCCACCGTGCTTCGAGACTCGAGCGCCATCCCACAAATGGGGCAAATCCCTGGCGTATCGCGGACGATCTCAGGGTGCATTGGGCAGGTAAACACACAGCTATCGAAGCAATAGCTATGCCGAGATGATTCGAATGGCCTGAGAAACCCCGCTTTCGACGTCAGCTCACTCGAAGACCTACAAGTTCCTCACCGTGCCGTGTTTGCATCTTGCCCCCTCAGTTCAATCCACTTGCCGGCATACCCCTTGCGCCGAAACTCGACTACTGAACTAAATACCGAGACATCATTCCACCCTCCATGTGGTTTTGAAAATGGCAGTGCACGAGCCAGTTGCCAGCACGGTCTTCGCGAAATTCAAACT
>JANNCG010000733.1:0-5069 GCA_031386385.1 Myxococcales bacterium | reverse complement strand
GTCTATGGTGGCCGCTTGGTTGTTCTCATCGTCTGAGACCAAGCCCCGGCAGTAGTCCGACGAGATGACCTCGGTGGGGAGAAAGTGTTTGCGGCTAAACGTTGATTTTCCGCTGCCAGAAGGCCCTACCAACAAGACCATACACGTCGCAGGAAGCTGAATATTCACTGCGCGACCTCCGTCCGACGAAACACCGCGATCTGCGTCGGAGCACCAAGCTCTGGGTCAAGCTCACCCACCTCGGTATGCTCAACGGTGTAGCCAAAGGTCTCGCAGACGCTCAACGCCCACTGTGCAAACTGCGCGCGGGTCCACTCAAACCGGTGATCGTGATGGCGAAACCCGCTCTTAAGCCCCTCGTACCTCACGTTGTACTCAGCGTTGGGCGTGCTCACGATGAGCAGGGGCGCTCGGCAGCAGCCAAACACCGTCCGCTCAAACGCCCTCAATCGCGACGCATCAAGGTGCTCGATGACCTCAATACAGATCGCAGCGTCGTAGCCGACAAAGCGCTGATCGGTGTAGGTGAGAGAGCTCTGAAAGAGCGAGAAGCGCTCGCGTTTTTTGGGACTCATCCGCTCAAAATCGAGCTTTTCTTCGGCGATTTGAAGCGCTCGGGTGGACACATCGGTTCCGGCGATTCGCTCAAGCTGCTTTTCGCGGCGCAGGGCTTGAAGCACTCGACCTTCGCCACATCCGAGGTCAATCACAGAGCGAACCCCGTCCACACACACCAACTCGACCACCTTCGCGATGCGTTGCTCGTTGAGCGTCGTGCGTAGCTCAAGCGCCTCTTCGCCTGGGTCGTTGATGGTTGCGCTCTGCAAAGGAGCTTCATCGACGGACTGCAATTGCGACAGGGCGTCGCGGATCAACGGGCGCTGATGCTTCAAGTACCGCGCGGTGATCTGCTCATACATGGGGTGGTTCGCCAGCCAACTTTCGCCCTTGAGCAAGAGCTTCTGCACCTCGTCATCACCCACCCAGTAGTGCTTCTCATCATCGAGGACTGGGAGCAGGACATACAAGTGTGTGAGAAGTGCCTTGACGGTACACTTGCCCGTCAGCGTGATCGCGTAGTAGCGCGTGGGTTGACCCGCAAACATTTGGTTTGTGTGATGGAGTCGCTCAACACCCACGGTGTACCCCAATGGCTCAAACAGCGAGCGCAACATGGGCTCACCGCCATCAACATAAATGACTGGAATTTTTGCTACCAAATCAATCTCTGTCTTCGCGAGTTCTGCGCGAGACTTGCTCTCTCCCTGCAGCGCAGACGAGAACACACGGGCGATCGCGACGCTCAAAAACGACGACGCGGTATAGGGCCGATCGTTGACGTACTGCCCGAGTGAAAACTCTCCCGTTGAGCGGTGGTCGCGGATCAGGCCAATAGGGTCCAGATCGACCAGTAGGGCGACGGTACACTCTTGCTCGCTGGCGGAAGAGAAACACACGTGCGCCGTGCCAAATGACAGCGCGTGAGACTGCGAACGTTGTGGGTGCTTGCCCAGCAGATACCCGATGTCCGTTGCGGGCTGGTGGGTGGTAGAAATACTCAATAACATGACGCTAAATCCGTTAGCGACTACCCCAGGACAACGCAATGCTTCCGCGAGAATTATTACGGGGCGGGGGCGCCTGCTCGCCAGGCGGCGGCAAACTTTCCGCTGATCACATAGCGAGGAAAAGTGATCCACTGCTCAACCACGATGCGCTTGAGCACGTCGAGGGGGCCGTGAAATGGCTTTGGCTCAACCTTCTCAAGCCGGTGCCCGCGGCCCTGAAGGATCATGGCAACAGCGGTGCTCACAAGGCCGCTGACCGCGCTCGTCCAGTGCGTGAAGGGTGCTGAAATCACCAGCAAATTTCCAAATAAAAACATGGGGTTTGCAAAAATATGGATCAGCAAGTTGCGGCGGTCGGCGTGGTTGTCGGGGTACAGGTTCCACTGCCAAGCGAGCAGCCCATCGGGTCTCTCGTCGTTGGTCACTGCAATCGTCCTATCATGTCCCGCGCGATCCGTGTGGCGAGCGCGAGCGAAACCTCTTCGTCCTCCGAGGGTCGAGAGAGCACCTCGATGGTTCGGTTTCCCTTGCGCACGGTGAGCAACATTCGGCGGGGCTCCCAAGCGCTCTGATCGCCCAACGACGAGATGATTGACTCGCCGAAGTGAGCGGTCTCAAACGCGCGCCGAAGCATGGACTCGGTGCCCGAACGTACCGGATACACCCCCACACGCACTTCACCTTCGAGCCTCTCAACGGGGTCATCGCTGGGCGCGCGATGCGAGTTGAGCATCCCAAGCAATCGTGGGTCCGTTCGGGTCCGTGCCTGATTGCGTGACGCGATGGTGCGCGCGTCGGCCTTGCGCCAACGATACCGACACGAGGTCAGCCCCGCGAGATCGCTGTGCTCTTGCTGGACCGCGGTGGTGGTCTCAACGCCCGCAAACACCCTGAGCGCCACTTCAGGAAAAAGCACACACGCGTCGTTGTGGCCCGCAGGCTCAGCGAGCGCCGCGCGGCTCGCTTGAAGCGCTGCGTTTTGTAGCGACGGTGCTCTCGGAGCGGTGCTCGGCGCAGAGGGCGCGGTGGCCGGCGGAGTGGGTGGCTCCGGTGGGCGATCACGATTGCAGCAGGGAGCGCCCAAGATCGTCACGCAGGCTCCAATAAGCACACACGCTGAACGAATAGTTCTTCTTTTTGAATGAAATTTCACTGCGATTATTGCCAATATTTTACGGACTCGCGGTCAGCAAAATGGTGATGGGCCCGCGGGGCAAAAAGCCATTTGCCACCTCGGCGACCACCGAGTAGGTCCCCGGATTAAGGCGCGCGCTGAGTGCGGGTTGGGCGGTGCTACGGCAACGAAGAGGTGTCATGGTCCCACAGCGGTCTTGAAGCTCATAGAACCAGGTTGTTGCGGCAGGGACTCTCAACTCGACCACCACGGTCCGCGCGTCGGGAATCGTAAAGTTGTACACCACGTCCGTGAACCCCGATCCCGCTGCCCCCATCGAGCCACACGCGGTCCCATGATCGGGCGAATTGTTAATCACCGGCAACGCAGGGTCCACAGTGATGGCCCCGATCAGATCCGCCCCCGACGGCGTAAGAGGAATGTTTGCTCCCGGACATGCCTCGTGCTGCGGCCTCATCGCAGGCGAGCTGGCGGCGACATCCACGCGAAATCCCGCTCCGGCTGGGGCAGCAGTCTGCGTCTCGATCATCACGGCGTACTGTCCGGCAGGCACACCAAGCAGTCGATTGGGGCTCGGTCCCGCCGCGCTCAAACATCTGCCCACCGTTGAGCCCGCAACGCCGCACATGCTCTGCAAAGCCCATCGAAAGCTTGGCGCCCAAGGGCCTGTTGGTGTCACAGTGATCACCAAGTCTGAGTCCTCTGCGACGGTCAAGCTCGCGACACCATCGCGCCAACCCACGGGCATCCCGTTTGAGCCGCAGGGGGTTCCGTGGTCGGCGTCTACCAAGAGCGAACTGAAGTCCACTGACACGTTCGCGCTCCAGGGGAGCATCGCGCCAGCGATCACGGGGACCGCAGTTCGGCAAACATCACCAGGCCCACGGACCGCGGGGTCCGTGCCCATCGCCGTCACCGAGACATCCGAATCGGCTGCGTTTTCAATCACCAAATAATAGTCATCGGCCGGCAAGTCCCGAAGCGTAATCGCAAACGAGGCGCTCGAAGGTGTGGCTTGGCATCGAAGCTGCGAGCCAGGACACACGCCCATGATCCCTCCCCTTCGACGCACGCTCACATAGCTCACCCCTGCAACAGCGCTCACCGAGAGCGTCACGTTGCGCGGTTGTGCCAGCGAAAAACCAAGCATCCCATCAATACGCGGCAACCCTGGATTGCACGACAGTCCAAAATCATCGCTTAGCCCCGGCAACGACACGACGGCTGCGGGACCCACAACCCCGTCGCCGACCGTGAGCATCCGCGCCGGCGACAACGGTGGGCACGCATCTGCGGGAGGAGCCATCGATGGCGGCTCAAATCGCAGGGTCAATCGATGAGGGCCCGCGGTCGGTGCCTGCACGATGACGTAGTACAATCCGGGCGCGACCGACCGGAGCAACAACGCCGGGCTGGCCGCCATCACGCCCATAGTGACCGCGCGAGCGCAGGACAGCTCGCGAAAATTCATCGGCTCGCACCCGCTCGCGACCGCAATCGCCGCGCCGTTCTCTGTCGCCGACAGGCTTAGCCGGACATCCTGCAGTCGCTCTACGCGAAACGAAAACACAGCATCGGTCACTCCCGCCAATGGGTTGCAGCTCAAGCTGTGCTGCGAGGTCAAACCCGTCAGAGAGAGCGAGTAGGCTCCCGCTCCCGGAAGTACTCGAGCGGTGTTGCACGTGTCATTTGAAGGCCGACACATCGCATCGGCGTCGAAGAAGTCCGACTGCCCGTTGCAGTTGTTGTCCCGTCCGTCAAAGCAGTCCTCTACAGCCCCGGGGTACACCAACGAGTCCGTGTCGTTGCAGTCAGTCCCTTGCATGCCGCCCGGAAGCCCGGTGACTGTGCAAACGCGATCGACAAAGCCATCGCCGTCAAGATCACGCGGAGAGTGAACGCAGCCCGCCACAAGATCACACGAGTCAATGGTGCAGGTGTTTGCGTCATCACAATCGAGCATATTCTCAGGCTGAACAGGCACGCAACCCGTTCGCGGATCCGCGAGCGGGGCCCGAGGATTGCAAAGCTCAAGCCCGTTGCAAGCGTTGCCATCACTACACATCGCGTCGTCGCGCACAGTTGAGCAACGGTCATTGTCTTCGTCGCACATATCAAGCGTGCAGCGAGCCGCGTCCACACACGGCCTCGTCCCAGGGGTGCACACGCCCGCACTGCAGCGCTCGCGGCCGTTGCAATAAAGCCCGTCGTCACAGTCGCGGTCGCTCACGCAACGTTCGCCCGCAAACTGCGCATCCGCCAACACGTCACCCACTGTGGCTTGGTCTACGGTGGCATCAAACCCCGTCGGAGCATCGAGCACCCTCGCATCTGGCAATGGGTTTGGGTCCGAGCATCCCAGGACC
>JANNCG010000697.1:0-2552 GCA_031386385.1 Myxococcales bacterium | reverse complement strand
CTCGCGCTTCGTAGAAGTTGCGCACCTCACGGACGATCAACGAACGGGCGCGAAAGACCGCAGCGACAGTCTCGTGATTTTCGATCAGGTCGCGGTATCGCTGACGATAGCGGATGTCGACGTCTTCAACCGTCTCGTGTTTTGCGATCGGTCGGACGCTCTTTGTCAGCGGGCGCACCGAGCGCACCATGATCGAGAGTTGACCGGTCTTTGTCCTCATGGGCGGTCCCTCGACGAGAACGATATCACCGACATCAAGCAGCTCGAGTGCTGCCCAGTCATTGTCGTCGATCTCTTTGCGAGACATAAAGAGTTGGATCTCGCCGGTACCGTCGCGAAGATTCGCAAACTTGAGTTTGCCCTGTCCCCGAAGCAGCATGACGCGCCCCGCGACGCGGTACAGTGTCGTTGGCGCAAGCGCTTCAAGCGCAGGTCCATCGTGCTCGCGATGGCGGGTAAGGATAGCTTCGAGCGCCTCAACGTTTGTGGTCCCGTTGCCGTAAGGGTTGTGCCCCAGCGAGTGCCACAAGAGCCCCTTCTTGCGGCGAAGTCGCATCATGGACTCCAGATCGCTGTCGGCAGTGTCATCGGCGGGTGCGTTGGGGGGCTTGGGTGCGGTTGCGTCGTTGCTCATAAAAAGGTTCAGCGGCAGATAACCAGTGGGTGCCCCTTGGCGCAAGCGAATCGATTCGGATTTGGCTCGCAGGTGTCCGATTGGAGGGACCGCATGAAGAATGACTCGCGCGATGTGTGTTGAATAATGGATGTGATTGCCGTTAGCGCGTCTCGAGATGCGCCATTCCGTTGCGCAATCGCTTGGACCGTGAGCGTATTTCGCTGCGTCTGTCCCGTTTGCACCAGATATGCAGTCCGGACATGGGTTTCACGTAGGATTGATGAGCCAAGTTTGGGGTGGTAGCGTGGCTCTGAAGGCGTTGAGTCAATGAACACTATCCAAGTACGCAGCGAGTCTGTCCAATGAGCACACCTTCACCCAATCCATCAGGGACGCCAACGTCCGCCGCTCGGCGTATAGGAATGACTCTGGCCATAGCTTTAACGCAATGTGTGACGACGAGAACAGAACAGACCGTCACGGTCGTTCAGCAGGCGCCGCCCACGCAGGCTACCGTCAGTGTGGCGGTCGCAGTGCAGTGTGCTCCGGGACAATCGTGTGGATATTCACAGCCAAATGCGGCTGATTCGCAAGTGCGTTCTGTACAGCCATCTGTGCGGACTGTTGCAGTTTTAGCACAGCCAAGTCCGACGCTTGCGCCTCGCTCGGGCACGCCACCTCGGGCTGTGACTGGCATCTTTGCGGGACCGCGTCACGCATGCACCACGATGGATGACGGTAGCGTCTACTGCTGGGGCAACAACAACCACGGCCAGTGTGGTGCTCCCAATTTGCCCGCGCGGCACTGCTCGAGCAATGACAGCGGATGCGTAGCGTATGAGGGTGACAGCGGGGTGACCCACCGACCCACGCTCGTTGGCGGGGTCAGCAATGTTAGCTTGTTGGGGTTGAGCGAGAGCTCTTCCTGCGCCATCTCGCGTGCAGACGGAAGCGTGCGTTGCTGGGGAAATCACGGTGCAAACGTCGCCGGCCACAGCAGAACGAGCGTCGAGGAGCAGCGGGCCGTGCTCCCTGTGTTAGGCCTCAACGGGATGGTCTCTATCAGTGGTGGGCCGCGGGGCACTTGTGCGGTGGCCGACACGGGCGACTTTCGTTGTTGGGAGTCGGGCTCGTCAGAGCCGCTGACGTTTCGGCGCTGGCGTGGTGTGAGGACGATTTTTGAGCGTGCCTACAACGTGTGCGCGTGGCTGGGTGATGATTTTTTGCGCTGTCAACCGATCACGCTCTTTCTGACTCGCGACGCAGCGGGAGGGCCTGGGGAGAACTTTCGATTTCGTTCGCACCATCCGCTTGGATTCGCGGTCGCAGAAGAGGGCAGAAAAGTGTGTGCATGGACGCCCGACGGGCGTGTTGCCTGTGGCGAAGAGTCGTCGGGCACTGAATCTCCGGCGGCGCTTCGACCCGTGTCCGCGCTGAGCAACGTGGTGGATGTCGTGGGCGGGATGGCTCATTTTTGTGCCCGAAAACGCGACGGCGAGGTCTGGTGTTGGGGCGACAATGGCGCCGGACAGCTCGGCGACGGCACAACCGTTACCCGCAATGTTCCCGTGCGTGTTGAGCGACTCCCTGTCGCAACGGCCATCGCATCGGGCTCGTTTTTTACCTGCGCCCTCGTTCAAGATGGGCGTGTGCTCTGCTGGGGTAGCAACGTCAACGGCGCGCTCGGGGGTGAGGATCGACGACAACAGCAAGCGCTTGATCCCCAAGAGGTGAAGTGGTGAAATACCTCAGGACAATCGCTCTGGTTGCATTGTGGGCGGGGATCGTTGTAGCGCAGTCTTCGTGCAGGACGGACCACACGGTGAGGACCACAAACTTGATCCTCCAAGGACCGCCAGAAGTGATAGCGGTCCAAACAAATGTGCAGATTCGCGAACGGCAAACACAGCAATCGTCTGCAAATTTGCGGTCAAAT
>JANNCG010000663.1:0-3266 GCA_031386385.1 Myxococcales bacterium | reverse complement strand
GACAATGCCTCGCGCACGTGCGATCCCTGCAGCTTGAAGCACCGCGTCGTGTGTGGCATCTCCGAGGACAAAGAGCAGGTCGCGGACATTGAACTCTTCTCGAAGCGCGTCGATGGCTTCTTGCGTGCGTTCAATAACAACAAATAAGCTGTTGGTTGCGATCAGCTCGGCGATCACGTGCCGACCTGTTGAGCCCGCTCCAGCGACGACTATGTGGTTTTCAAGATCAGCGATTTTGCGTTGCATACGTCGATAACGAAAGCGATGCCCCAAGACGTCTTCAACTAAAAACGTCGTGAGAGCGGATTGAAAATACGCCACAACACCAAGACCCCCAAGGATCACGCACGTTGTGACCACGCGCGCGCCCGGGACTGCCTCCATCCCCGGAAGTTCAGCAAAACCCACAGTGGATGCACAGATCACCGCATAATAGACGGCCTCCCAGTAAGTCCACCGTCCATGACCCATGTACCAGAGCGCGGCTCCACCCAGCGAGATCACAGCCGCGAGCGCGAGCACCGGGGGCGCAAGTCGAACGCTCTGAATATCGGGGCCGTTGTTGATCGCCAAGGTTGCTGAACTACTATAACCGGTTCAGGCCGTTGAGTGCAGCAACGCGGTAGGCCTCTGCCATGGTGGGATAGTTAAACGTCGTGTTGACGAAGTACTTGATACTGTTGGCCTCACCCTTTTGCGCCATAATGGCCTGACCGATGTGGATAATCTCTGACGCTTGATCGCCAAAACAGTGGATCCCCAAGATCTGCAGCGTGTCTCGGTGAAACAACAGCTTGAGCATCCCGACGGTGGTCCCGGTAATTTGTGCGCGGGCCAGCGAACGAAACAGAGAGTGCCCCACTTCATACGGGACGCCCTCGGTTGTGAGCTCTTTCTCCGTTCGTCCCAAGGACGAGATCTCGGGAGAGGTATAAATCCCCGTTGGAATGTCTTTCACCAGGCGCACGTCGCACTCGCCGGTGACCGCGTGTTCAGCGGCGAAGCGGCCCTGATCGTAGCTCGCACTCGCGAGCGAAGGTGATCCGACGACGTCCCCAACAGCGTAAATGTGTGGCTGTTGTTTGGTGCGATAATACTCATCGACCTCGATTTGACCGCGGGAGTTTCCGGCGATTCCGAGGGCTTCGAGGCCGAGATCTTGGGTGTTGCCGGTGCGGCCTTGGGCCCAGAGCAACACATCACTGCGTATTTTTTTGCCGGACTTCAAATGCAGTATGACCGAGTCTTCTGTGGTCTCAACCCGGTCATACTCTTCGTTGTGCCGAATGAGCACACCCTGGTCGCGCAGGTGATAAGAGAGCGCGTCAATGATCTCGTCGTCAAGAAATGACAGCAATTTATCACGCGAATTGAGCAGGTTTACCTTGATCCCCAGGTTGCGGAGCATGCTCGCATACTCGCATCCAACAACTCCTGCACCATAAACGGTCACGCTATCCGGAGTGTGATCGAGCTTGAGAATCGTGTCGCTATCGAGAATCCGTGGGTGGGTGAAGTCGATGTCTTTGGGGCGGTAAGGCCGTGAGCCCACCGCGATCATAAACTTCTTGGCTCGCAAGACCTGCGTCGGCCCGTCATTCACTTGGACCTGAAGGGTGTTAGCGTCGAGAAAGCGTGCATGTCCGTGGACAATGGTCACGTGATTGCGCAGGTAAAAATCACGCCGAAGTGCGACCTGATCGGCGATAACGTGCTCTGCGGCTCGAAGCAGCGCCGGAAAGCTCACATCAAGCCCAGTCGCGACGTGCGCGAACAGTGGACTGCGCCGAACCTCCATGACCCGACGGATCGAATACCTCAGGGCCTTGCTTGGGATGGTCGCCCAATGTGTGCAACCACCTCCAACCTGTCCAAAGCGCTCGACAAGAAGCACCGATGCGCCAGCTTTTGCTGCTCTCATCGCGGCGCCTTCGCCGCCCGGTCCACTTCCAATCACGATGACGTCGTGTTCGCTCTCAGCGTTTGTTTGATGCATTTGTTACCTTGGCGACCGCAGTATCAAAAAATCCCCACCGCTGGCGAGTATGAAGCAAAAATTGCGGCTCGTAAGAAGGTGCTAACCCCGCGACACGGGGCCTGAAATCGGGCACCATTCGCACCTGTGAAGAAATCTTACTCTCGGCTGCTCTCTCTCTGCGTCGTCTCTGGAATGGTCCCGTCTGTGGCTCTCGCGCAGGTCGCTCCCACAGGAAATCATAACCCTGTGGGTACGCAACCGCCGGTCGTGACCGACACCTCAGATCGGGGATTCGGCTCGCCCGTTTTGGACCCTCGGGTGTTGACAGCGTTTGCATTTCGCACGCAATTTAGCAGTACTTTTCCTGTATTCATTGAGGCGCCGCGGTTTGTTCGTGAGGGCACGATGCCAGTGGTGGTGCGGTTTGTGCGCACGCCCAGTGACGCACTCCTGCGCGAGCTCGGAGCGATGGAGGGATTGCGTTGGGGACGCGATGCACGGCCGGTTGTTTCGGGAGCGTACCTCGCTCACGTCACCGAAGCTGCGGCACTTGCGCTTGCTGCGCGACCAGAAGTGGGACGTGTGCAATGTGATTTGTTTCCGTCGGGACCTTTGCCACTGAATGAAAGCCAAACCGAGACCCGAGCTGATGTCGCACGGCGAGCCATTTTGCAGCGTGACGGCGTAGATCTTGACGGACGTGGAGTGGTCATTGGAGACATCGATACGTCGGTGCATTTGTTTCACCCGGCTTTTTTTCGCGGTGATGGAGGCTACTTTGCCTGGCGCGACGCCAACGCAAACGGGATCTTCGAGCCGGGTACTGATGGCGTCGATCTCAACGGGGATGGGATGTTTGCTCCTGACGAAAAGCTCACACTGCTTGCCGCCACGCAGTTTGACGCCCGCGGGGCACGCTATGATAGTTCGAGTACTTATCGTCCTGCGTTTGACTACCTCTACATCGATACGAACGGCAACAGTCGTCGTGATTTTGGCGCTGATTTTGCAGAGGATATCGCTGCCTATGGCGAGCCGATTTTCGTCGCAGATGACGCCAATGGCAACGGGACACTTGACCCCAGCGAGCGGCTCATTCGTTTAAAGACCTCTAAGTTTCGTGCGATCAACAGTGACCGAGACTACCTTCGCGGCGATGCAGAGAGCCCACTCGTTCAGTACGCCGACGGCGATGACGCTGCAGCGCGCGAACGCAGCAGCCACGCTACCGGCGTAAGTGGAATCTTGGCCGCAGGGGTCCCCGGCGTGTCGCGCTTGCTCGGGATTG
>JANNCG010000638.1:0-8498 GCA_031386385.1 Myxococcales bacterium | reverse complement strand
GAGGGCCTGATCCACCACGGAGATCATTTGAGCGAGCGAATTCTCACTCCCCGCGGTGCTCGCTCGAAGCGTTGCCGACCCCTCAGAGACCAACGCCCCCGCGCGCACGGTGTCACCCAACTTCATTGTCACCGCGACACTCTCACCGGTGACCAACGATTGATCCACCAGCAACTGACCCTCAGTGATCACCCCGTCGGTCGCCACGCGCTCGCCGACTCGAGCACGAAACAGCGCGTCGCGTTTGAGTTGGTGAAAAGGTATCGTGCTCTCGCCTCCGTCACCTAGCACCGTCACCGTCGAGGGCTGCAGTGAGGCCAGGGTGCTCAGGGTCTCTTTGGCTCGCTCGCGAGAGCGGTGCTCAAGGACCTTGCCGAGCAGCACAAATCCCATAACAAACACAGGGGATTCATAGTAGGTCAGGTGCAACCCCAGCGTCCTGAGCGCCCACGCGGGAAAGAGTGTCACCACCATGCTGCCCACGTACGCCACCACACTCGCAATGCTCACGAGCGTGTGCATGTTCATCGAGCGCTCTTTGGCCGCCAAGTACGCCGACCTAAAGCTGCGAGCCCCGATCCATGGCAGCACGAGGGTGGTCGCGATCAGAGACCACACATCAATGGTCCGATGCCACTCATGCCCCGCCACCCACATCGAGATCATCATCGCGGATCCGAGTGTCAGGGCGACGATCGTCTCGGGCAAGGCGTCGGACTCTTGGCGGGTAGGCGTTGCTGAGTAGCCTGCTTTTTCAATAGCAGATCGCAGCACTTCGACTGAGCACGTACCCTCTTCAAAATGCACCTGAGCGGTCTCAGTCGCCAGATTGACCGACGCGGCCTTCACTCCGTCAACACGCGTGAGTGACCTCTCCACACGTTTGACACAAGCGGCGCAGGTCATCCCATGAATTTGCAGCGATACTTGTTTCATCCCCCCCAGTGTGAAACGAAAAGGCTAAAACTGTAAGTCTTGATCAGCCTTCGGTGCCGCGTATTTTTGTGCGTAGTGCTGCTGAATCTCAGTCATCCGCGTCATCATCGAGATGTCCGCCATCATCTTGGTCATCCAGTATGAGCTCAGATTGCTCCAGTCGAGCGCCGAGAGGTTAAACACCTGCTTGAGCATCGCGTTGACGTCCTTGCCGCTGGCGGACCAGGCTTGCTGTGCGCCGCCAATTTCGCAGTACTTATCGAACGTACACGGCTCTGCTCCGCCCGCTACGTGCATCTGTCCCGAGGCGCCCGTCGCGCCCATCGCTGCGGCACCGGCGGCCGCAGCGGCGCCATACTGACCTGCCCCAGCGCCAGAAAATGCCTTGCCATAAATCGTCGCGATCGTCGCTGTGGTGTCCATGCTCATACGCTTCATCCACTCGCCTGAGACGCGGTCGAATTTGGCTTGATCCATCCCGTTTTGCGCAAGAAGTGCCTGAAACTCAGGCATCGAAAGCCCGCGCGCCTGCTGTGCAGAAATTGCGCCGTACTGCTCAAGCGTAACACCCTCAACGGGGACGAGCAGGTGCTGGTTTTCAGCGATGTGTGCGTCTTGCTTCGCCTGTGTTTGCTTCATGCGTGCCGCCATCATCATGGACTGCACTTGGTTGCTCTGCAGCATAAAGCCGTCGACGGTTCCGCTGCCTGAGTCGGTGCCATAGTGCTTGGCAAAAGTGAGCTTTACCCACTCGTATTGCTCGCGAGATTGATAACCAAACTTCTGCAAGTTGGCCTTCTGCTTGGCCGGATCAGGCTGGTTGTCTTCAATCTCAAACATGTGAAAGAGAAACTCATCAAGCCGGTCTTTGTTCAGCGGGCCCCACTCGTCTTGCCACATCGCAGGGGGGCAATCTTCGCCGGCTTCGCGACCGTCACGCTCGCGGCAGGACATCTCCATCTGCTCCATCGTGAAGCCTGCATCTTGGGCGTGCTCTTGCCACTTCGCCGGGTTGGCATAAAAGTCCGCCACCTTCGTCCCCGGAGCCCCGGGTGCGAGGCGCACTTTTGGCGCATGCATTTGGCCACCAGACTGCTGTCCCGGCTGCGGAAACGACTGCTGCTGCGCAGGTCCCACGTAGCCCGGTTGGTTGTGGTTGCCCGCGCCAAGCTGTTGGTGCATGTGGCCGAGATTGTCATTGAGTTTTTTCAGACCCAACAACGACATGATCCAGTCGATAAATTTTTGTAGCATGTGGTTTTTCGGACGGCGAAATACCACGGCTCTGACAGTCTCGCGAGTTAGTTGCGCAAGCTTTCAGGCCAGTAGAAAACGCAACCGACCGCGAGAAGTGACGCAAGTACGCGAAGCAATTCGTATGTTCGCGCGCGTGGGGCGTTGTCTAAGACCATTCCGAGGGTCCCAATGGACAGAATGAGCCAGAGCGTGGTGACGATTTGCACGGCGAGCGAGTGCTGCGAGCGAAGCCATAAAAGCCACATCGCGACGACGGAGGCGATCGAAAATTGTGCCGTGGTGTAGGCCTTGGTTCTCAGCGAAATCTGCTCATCCGCGCGTGCGGAAGGGTCCGTCAACGGTTGTACACCGGGCGGCAAATATCCAGGCGGACCGAGAAATACTCGCGCTCGTTCATGCCAAGACGTCGTCGCCTTTGCGACCGCAAACAGATCGCGAAACCCAAGCCACTGTGCCTTCACACCGTTGTGCGTTCGGTAGCCGCGCGCGGTGCCAAACTGCATCGGCTCAGCGTGAGCTATGGGGTCCACGTGCGTCCCAAACAGGCGATCCCAGATCGTGAGCCAAGCGCCCATATTGTTGCCAAGGTACGGTCGGTTTTTGCAGTGGTGCACTTGGTGGGTGCGAGGCGTCACAAAGGCCCAGAGTCCATGCCACTGAAACGTATGCGAGTGAATCGACAGCGCGTAGTAACTGATCACTGAGATGGCTAAGAAGAACTGCTCGGTCGGGATCCCTAACAGGGGCAGGGGGGCATAGAAGGGCCAAGCGAAAACATCGGCAAACCACGGGTGACGCAGCGCGATCCCAAGATGAAACTCATCGGACTGATGGTGCACGTTGTGCACGGCCCACAGCAGACCCACCCGATGTCCTGCGCGGTGGTTGAGATAGTAGCAGAGATCGCCTAGCAAAAACGCGAGGATCCAGGTGATCCATGAGTGCTTTTGTGGCCAGTGTATAACCGCTACATGATGGAGTGCCCAGTCATACATCCCGAGAAAAATCGACGCCGCAAACAGACCAATAAGCACTTCTCCCATGGAGGTGCTCAGGTGAGAGATGGTTCGGGCGACGGTCCACCCGCGATCGCCTCGGCGGCGACACGCCCAATGATCCATCATCCCGAGCACGAGGGTGGCGGGGGCAGCGAGGGCGTAGTAGCCGGAGGCATCAAGGCGCATAGTTAAACGGTGGGTGTCGCGGCAGGACCGAGCCAACAGCGTCACAGTGACGTCTATGGCTCAATTGGCGCGCGAAGCTTACGCGAAGTACGCCCCGTCCACACGTAGCGATGCGACATTCGCGGGCCCAATCGCCAACGACGAGCGAGGGCGTTTGGGTCAAAGTTATCGCTTTACGTGGGTCACGGTCCGCGACATAGTCTGTCCTACGGTAATATTTGATGACTAGGCGCACATCACCAGGGCGACCAACGGGAAAATACACGCAGGCCGTCCGCCTGTTTAACCTCTTTCATCGCCTCGAAAACTCGCCTGATGGAGTTCGGATTGATGACCTCGCGCGTGAGCTCGACGTGACCGCGCGCTCAGTGCGTCGGGATCTAAAGGCGCTGCAGGGCGCTGAGATTGAGCTTGAGTTTCCGGACGTGCACAATGAGCGTCGCGTGCGGTTGGCGCAGACCGGCAAGACCACTGAGCCGATCAGGATGACCAAGTTTCAGCGGTACTCTCTCACCGCTGTCCGCCGCGCGTTTGACGTGCTTGAAGGCACACCCTTTCACGACGATTTGTCGCAGCTCTTTGCCAAGCTCGCGCAGGGCAACGCCGCAGACGGAGCCGCGGCAGATCCTATGGCGGATCGTTTTGTGTACATCGCCGATGCGCCCAAGAGCTACAAGAAGTTCAGGGACCAGCTATACGAGATCTACGACGGCGTCTTGCGCTCGCTCACCCTCGCGTTTTACTACGACGGCGGAACCTCGTCGGGACAACGCAAGCTGCAGCCCTACTCGTTGGTGATGTATCGCAATGGTCTGTACGTTGTCGGCTATGACGTCCAGCGCGAAGAGCCCCGCACGTTTGCCGTTGAGCGTATGAAGCGTGTGCGCGCGCTTCCCAATGCACATTTCGATCGTGACCCAGAGTTTAACGTGACTAAAATGTTCGAGGGCGCGTTTGGGATTATTTCGGGGCAAAAGCCTCGACCCCGCGTGGCGATTGAGTTTGGTGCAGATGTGGGGCAGTACATCGTCGAGCGCACTTGGCATCCGAGCCAAAAAATAGAGAACAACGTGGACGGTGGAGGGATCATTGAGTTTGACGTCCACGTCACGCAAGAGGTGGTTGGTTGGGTGCTTCGCTGGGGCCCTAGCGTGAAGGTGCTCGCTCCGCCCGAGTTGGTCAACCTGGTGCAGGATCAGTTCGTGCGTGCCGCGGCGTTGTATGCAACTTCAGCAGCGAGCGTGCCGGTGACAGCTCCCCGTACAACCAGCACAGTATAGTTGCCCGACTCAATAAAGCTCACATTCTATGGCATACGCAAGCAACAGAAACGTAAAGATTTTTTATCAGCAGCACGGCTCACCCGAGAAGCCCACGCTTGTGATCATCCGAGGGCTGGCGCGATCGAGTCGCTACTGGCTTGATTTTTTGCCGCGAATTACCAAGTCGTTTTCGGTGATCACGCTGGATAACCGGGGCGTGGGCAACACTGATTCACCGTATTTTCCGTACTCAACACGCGCGATGGCCGATGATGTGGCAGCGGTGATGGACGCGGCCAAGGTCGAGCAAGCCCACATCGCGGGGATCTCACTGGGCGGTATGATCGCGATGCGATTTGCGCTCAACCACCGCTCTCGCGTGCAGAAGTTGGTCTTGGGTTGCACCACGATGGGAGGCCGTGAGGCCGTTCGGATTTCGCCGGCGGCGATCAAGCGCTTGCTTGGAGCGGGTGGTTTAAGCTTCGCGGACGCGATGAGCTACACAGCGCCCATTGTCTTGTCAGAGAAGTTCTTAGAAGAGCGCCCGGACGTCCTTAACGCGTGGCGCGCCATCGCTATCGCGGATCCAGTGAGCACCCGCGCGGCCCTGTTTCAGATGCTCGCTGGAGCTGAGCACGATGTGAGCAAAGAGGTGCAGACGATCACTGCCCCCACGCTGGTGATCACTGGGGACGCCGACAAGCTCATTTCAGCCGAAAACTCTGTGCGTCTCGCCGCAAAAATCCCCCGCTCGAAGCTGGTATATCTCTCCGGAGCCGGCCATGATTTTCCGACAGAGCAGCCCGACAACACGGCGCGCGAAATTGAGAGTTTTGTCCTCGGCTAGCTGAAACTACGGGGCTACGGGGCGGAAGATGTCTACGGCACGGACGAAATTCGCTGTGATTTCAAACACGCGTGAAAAAAAGTGTGCGGTGACGCTTGACAAAAAGTTAGCTGACCTCTAGTCATTACGGAGTAGAGAGGTTGCCTCCCCATGATGGATAGTTTGCTTGCGCGAGTCGCAGAACGGTTTGCAACGGTACGGCGAGATGTCGCGATGGTCACTGGCGCACTGCGGGGTGAGCGGGCGCCGTTGTTGGTCAAGCGCTCAGCACAGCAGCCGCGTAGTTTGCTGCTCGGCGATGACCCCACGGGGCCCACGTTTGAGCCGAGTGCATCCGCACCGGCAGCGCCCATTCGTTCGCTCGCACCACGAACGGTGACGGTGGTGGACGTCCTTCACGAGACCCCGAGCTGTGTGACGTTGGTTGTTGAAGAGCAGTCAGACAGCGCTCTGTCCGAAGCCTTTGGCTCGTTTAAGCCGGGGCAGTTTGTGACGGTGGTCGTGAAGCTCGACGGAGTTGAGTACCGAAGGGCTTACTCGGTGTCGAGCACGGCGGAGCAGTTTCCGCGATGGGCGATCACGATCAAGCGGATGCAAGACGGCAAGATCTCAAATTATCTCAACGAGCGCTCTGTTGTGGGTGGGACTTTGTCGGTTTTGGGCCCATCTGGCAACTTTGTGCTCGGACCCTCCAGGGCTCCGGCAGACTCAGTCCGTCAACTTTTGTTTATCGCCGGTGGCAGCGGAATCACACCGATCTACTCGATGATTCGCTCGCTTCTCGCGAGTGATGAGTCTGTGCGAGCAACGTTGGTGTACGGCAACTATAACCCCGAAGCGATGATCTTTCGCGACGCCCTGAGCACACTCGCCCTTCAGCACCCCGAGCGGCTCAAGCTGATCACGGTGCTCGAGCACGGCTCAGAGGTTGACTCGCTTCAGGGCCGTCTTGATCCCGCGATGATCGAGTCCATCTTGACCGCTCAAGAGCTCGCTTCGCATGTTGAGTGCTTTGTCTGTGGCCCCGAGCCCGTGATGGACGCTGCCCGCTCGGTGCTGAGCGCCCTGGGGATTGAGAAGTCCGCCATTCGGGAAGAAAAGTTCTCTTCGCCACAAAAGCGGGTCAGCGAGGCCGAGCGCGCGGTGGGCAGCGACGAGTTTATGGCCACCTTCATGCTCAAGGGCAGACCCCGGTTAGTCACCATTCGACCCGGCAAAACACTGCTAGAATCCGGCATTGAGGCCGGCCTCGACCTGCCCTTTTCGTGCACTATGGGCGGCTGCGGAGCGTGCAAGTCCAAGCTCGTTAGGGGCAGCGTGTCCATGGTTGAGCCCAACTGCCTGCTCCCAAGCGAGGCGACAGAAGGCGAGATCTTGCCCTGTGTCTCCACTTGTTTGAGCGATGTGACCGTAGAGGTGGCATCATGATGGACACAGTGAGTGTTGATCGCGAGACGTTTCCGTACAAGATGAAGGATTTGTGCGACCGGACTGGGTTGGATAGGCAAGTGATTCACTTCTACATCCAACAAGGTCTGTTGCCCGAGGGCCAAAAAACCGGCCGTAACATGGCCTACTACAACGACACGCACGTTGCGCGGATCCAGCTGATTCGCCAGCTGCAGCACGAGAGGTTTTTGCCCCTCAAGGCCATCAAGGCCGTGCTTGAGCAGCGCGACGATGCGTTTTCGCCAGGGCAGCAGCGCATTTTGGCGGAGGTCAAAAAACACATCCCTCTGCCAGACGGCGAAGACCCAGCGTTTGCTGAGACGCATGAGCCGGTGGTGTTTGCGCAAGTCGCACCCGATGGACGGCAGCTGTTGCAAGTGGCGGATGTTTTGGCGCGCACCGGAGCGGACCCGCAAGACGTGGCGGACATGGTGGAGACGGGCGTGATCGCGACCGTCGAGGGTCCCAACGGCGAGGTGCTCATCCCCGAAGAGTATTACTGGCGCTTTGACTTATTTGGCCAGCTTCGACGAGCGGGATTCACGCGCGAGTTGGGCTTTCGGCCGCAAGACTTTCTCATGCTCGATGAGCTGATTAGCGAGCTTTTTAAGCAAGAAGTGAGCTTGATGACCCGGCGTCTGGGGCACCTGCCGCCGCAAGAGATCGGAACGCTCGTGAAGCGCTCCCTTCCGATTTTAAACGCGGCCCTCGCGCGTGTGCATGACTTCAAAGTGCGTGGCTTTTTCGCGTCGTTTTAAACGCACAAAGCCATCGCTGACATTCACGTTGATCGCCTGCCGTAAAGGATACCCCGTTGCTATGAATTCAAACAGTTCAGAGAGTATGGTGAGTCGTATGTTTTCATTGAAATCAATCGCGAGCATTTTGCCGACGAAGGTGCGAAACCAGCTTGAGTCCTATGGCGAAGCGCTTGAGATTTTTCAAGAGGTTCGTGATCCTAAGGTGCTGGCGGCGTTGGGGCCATCGGGACTTCGAGGGATGATTTTGCAGCGAGGTAAGCAGGGGGTTCCGACAAAGATTCGCTCGAACCACGCGGCATATTTTGATTGGACCTACCCCAGCGATCACCCCGAGATGGCTGAGCTGTACCGTCGTGCCAAGCGCGGCCAGTGGAACGGCGAAGACCTCGCGTGGAACACCAGCGTGGATCCGTTGAACCCCGAGGTTCCGATTTTGCCTGAAAACTTTGTGAACATGGAGGTGCTCAAGGGGTTTGGCGTGCACCTTGATGACAAGATGAAAATGCAGCTGTCGTACTCGATGGCATCTTGGATGTTGTCGCAGTTTTTGCACGGCGAACAAGGAGCCCTCTTCGCCGCCGCCCAGGTCACCGAGGCGGTGCAGTTTTTTGACGGCAAGTTTTATGGGGCCACGCAGGTGATGGACGAGGGCCGTCACGTTGAGGTGTTTCACCGCTATTTGGACACCAAGCTGAACAAGCTCTACCAGATAAACGATAACTTATTTGTAATTATTGACTCGCTCATGAGCGACGCCCGTTGGGACATGAAGTTTTTGGGCATGCAGATCATGGTTGAGGGC
>JANNCG010000621.1:0-2482 GCA_031386385.1 Myxococcales bacterium | reverse complement strand
CTCAACGATGCTGCGGCGTTAGACTGGGCGTCGATCATCCGCGGCGGTCCCGCTTTTGATCATGCGCGGGGACGTGTTTTCGTCGGCGGCGTTGATAGTGCACTGCGCGCATTTCGTGCAGATGATGGCGCGCTGTTGTGGCGATTTCAGACTCTTGGGCGTGTTGATTCGACGCCCGTAGTCACACAAGATGCGGTGGTGTTTGGCGCTGGCGATGGCGCTGTGTATTCGATCGCGGCGGACACCGGACGGTTGCGATGGCGCACACTCGTTGGCGCCGAAGTGAATCATCCCGCGATGGTCTGGCAGGACACGATTTTGGTCGTCACCGCAGCCGATGCAATCGTTGCGCTTGATCGAAATAACGGAACACGGCGCTGGACCTATCGACGAACACCCGCGGGTGGAATTTCGTCGTCAGGACACGCTGGACTGACCCTAGTTGACGGAAAAGTGTACAGCGGATTTTCTGACGGGACCGTCGCGTGCTTGGACGTCACCGACGGCTCTGTTGTGTGGGAGCAAGACACCGCAGCAGAGTTCGAATCAGCAGAGGGACAGAACGAAGGCCACCAGGCAATCGACGTTGACACAACGCCCCTTGTTTTACGGGACACTGTTTATGTCGCCTCGCAAGCTGTCGGACTTTTGGCGCTAGATGCCCTCTCAGGGGCCCGAAGATGGACCGCGGGTAGGGTAACCGGCGTCACGACCATCGCGCCCCAGGACGGGGCACTTCTGGTCGGATCCACAGATCTTGGGGTTTTGCGGATTGACCAGTTTAACGGACAGGTCGTCTGGGCCCGAGACGTCGGCTCGCGGTCTGTGCAGTCCATTCGAGGCCTGTGGAACGGCTGGCTCGGTGTGAGCTGTGTGACGCGGGTCTGTGGATCATTCGGGCATCGGATGGCGTCATTGTTGACGGAATACGACCCGGTAGGGGTATTAGCGCGCCAATTGGCGTCTCACCGGACCGACGGCTGTTCATTCACTCGAACAGTGACGTGCTTTACGTGCTCGATTTCGCGGGCTGATTTTGTTGGGGTGAGCTGTCGGGCTTGGCCCATGGATGAGCTGGGGCCATCCACCATGGAAACGCGCAAACACGGGTGAACCACAAGACCGCTTTGCCGAGAGTAAGCGGCGCAGCGGAGATCGGCTTGGTCTGCATTCCGGCTGACAAAGTCTCGCGGGCAGGCGGTAAATGCCCTTCCATCCACACCATTATCACTTCGCATAATATGTATTATGACTACTTTACAAATGGGTATGTTTTGGGGATTGGGTCTGTGGTCAACGAAACTCCCTTGCGTGCGCCCGTCCGTTGAGCCCCGTTGGATTGAGAGTGCCTCGAAGGTCCTAAAGGCATCTTCGCGGGGCGTCTCCGTTTGACTCTGCTGGCGTATCTGTCCGATCAGCACTGACGCGAGCGGCCTCCCAGCGCCGGCGCGGTTAAACCATAGCGGCTTCGTGCTGCGATGGGCTTCTGGATGGTGTGGACTCCTCGGTTCGGATCGGATCGTTGTCCCCAGCCAATCAACGCAACTCGCCCTGGGAACCGGCCGGTCCAGACGGCATTGCTGCAGCGCAGCACAACTAAAAATAATATAAGACTTTTTTATTTTATATGAATAGAGTTGCCAGAATTGAGTTACACGTCAACTACTTCGCAACTTCTGACGGAAGGTACCGTTGTGTATCGATGAGTGCTAACAATCACCGCGTGAGCCCTTCACTCGACGCATTGCGCGAACGAATTCGCGGACTTGGTAGCGTAGTCGTATGCTTTTCTGGCGGTGTTGATAGCGCCCTGGTTGCCGCTGTCTCGCACGAGCAGCTTGGCGAAAACGCGTTGGCGTTAACGGCTTTGTCCGCCTCTGTCCCCCAGTCAGAGCGGGATCTTGCTGCTGAAATTGCGAGTAAAATTGGTGCGAGACATATTTTCGTTAACTCGAACGAGCTCGACGATCCTCGCTACACGGCAAACTCGTCCAACCGGTGTTTTTTCTGCAAATCCGAGCTGTATGGCATCGCCCAGCGTATTGCTGCCGAACACGGCTCTGCCGCCATTCTCAACGGAACAAATCTCGACGATCTTGGCGACCATCGGCCCGGCCTCGAAGCCGCGCGGGACGCTGGTGTCCTGTCTCCGTTGACTGAGCTAAAGTTTACAAAAGTCATGGTTCGCGAGTCAGCCCTCGAACTGGGACTTGGCGTCTGGGACAAACCGGCGTCGGCGTGTCTCTCCTCCCGAATCCCGTTCGGCACTGCCGTGACGCGAGACCGACTCCAAATGATCGAACTCGCCGAGGTCGGAATCCGTAAACTAGGCTTTCGGCAGTTCCGCGTCCGGCTCCACGAGACACTCGCACGCATCGAAGTTGGAGTTGACGAAATTCCAAAGGCCTTCGAGTTGCGAAAAGAGCTCGCTGACGCCTGCCGGACTGGCGGCTTCAAATACGTCACGCTCGATCTTGAGGGC
>JANNCG010000618.1:0-2068 GCA_031386385.1 Myxococcales bacterium | reverse complement strand
CCCCACGACCAGTGCTCAAGGCCGGTTGATCACGTTGCGTGTGCAGCACCGACGGCACGAGTTTTTCTTCGAGGTCGGTGAGCTCACCGATAAAATCGCTATCTACAGGCACCGTGGCATCTTGCTGCGTCCAAGGTGCTTCAAACGGTGGTCATCGAAAACTGTCGCGCGTCAGCGTTGGTGGACGGATTGACCTCGTGCACTAACGCGCGACACGAGCGGCGCAGTCACCCTGGATGGCCAGGGGCATGACCCGACGTGGCCTCGGGCTCGGGCCGCTCAGATACGGGCCAACGAAATTCGCAATGATCCAACGCCCCACTCATCGGTCTTTAGTCGCTTTCACCGATCCTCGCGGTCTCCCTCGCTTGCGTTTTTTGGGCTGTAACGCTGGTTCGAAGAATACGCCGGGTTCGACGTCGAAGCCCTCGCACAGCAACGCCAAGGTTGTCGTGGTGATGGATGTCTCCGCCGCCTCGACGCACTGGATCGTGAACAGCGAGAGGTCGCATCGCTCGGCCACTTGGGCCTGGGTCCACTCCCGCTCCGCGCGTAGCCGCCTCAAGTTCGCGGCGATGCGGCCGAGTAGCGTGCGGTGGTCCGCGGAGAGCGGCTGAAATCTCCGACGCATCGCGAGGGATGTTGTCGCCCAGAGTCGGTGTATACAAAACCAGAAGAATCTGGTATTAATTGGCAGTACACCGAATGATCAAGCAAGTGAACGAGACACGAGGGTGAGTCCACATGACTGCGAATAGCTCGGACGCCGTCGAAGCCATTCTTTCGGGCAAGTACCAGATCGCGCGGGTGCTCGGCGAAGGGTTCATCGGGCATCGGCACATCGGCGAAGTGCTCGCTCCGGTGATGAGGATTGCGAGCTTCGCGGGCTCTGTGGATGTTGGGCTTCTGCTCGCCGAAAACACGATTCACGAGAAAAATACGAGGGTATCCGATGCTGGCAGCTAACGCGTCGGCGGTTCTTGCGCCCGGAGCAACGCTGGGAGGAAAATATTTGCTCACACGCCTGCTCGGAGAAGGCGGAATGGGGCAAGTGTTTGAAGCCACCAACGGGTGGACAGAGCGACGGGTTGCGCTGAAGGTGATGCACGCAGAGGTCGCGCAGAACGAACAAATGGTCGAGCGCTTCTTTCGAGAGGCTCGCGTTGCGTCACGGATCGGGCATCCGAACATTATTGACGTGTTGGATATGGGTCGCGACGCAGAAACTGGCGTCTATTATATCGTTCAGGAGTTATTGAGCGGAGAGAGCTTTCGCGCGCATTTGGACCGCTTGGGTCGCGTTTCTGTGCGGGAGGCATTTGAAATGTTGGTTCCGGTCATGAGCGCGCTGGTTGCTGCTCATAGCGCAGGAGTTGTGCATCGCGATCTGAAGCCCGACAATATTTTTCTCCAGCGAACGGCCACGGGATTGACGCCAAAGCTGATTGACTTCGGGATCGCCAAAGTCTCATCGCCAGAGGCTGTCTCCAGCAACCTCACTCGCACGGGTTCGGTGATGGGAACTCCAAGCTATATGTCCCCTGAACAAGCGCGCGGCGAAAAGAATGTTGGCCCTGGGACAGATGTTTGGGCAATGGGCGTTGTGTGGTTTGAAGCACTCAGTGGACGGTGCCCTTTCGAGGGCGACAACTACAACGAGCTGCTCTCGAGGATTTTGATCGATTCAGCACCGCCACTCCGCTCGCTTGTTGCCAATCAGCCATTGGGTGTACTCGATGTGGTGGACCGTACGCTCACGAAAGATAGCTTGGTTCGTCTGGTTTCTATGCAGGATTTTCTATCTGCACTGCTCTCGAATGAAGCCATCTCACACGAACCTTGGATCGCGTCGCTGCGATCGTTGGTCGCAAATCTGTCGCAACGAACCAGTCCGTCGCTCAGGGACACGACACCGGGTGTGTCTCCACAGACACCGGTTGTTGTTCAAAACACCTTGAGCGAAGGCGCGACAGAATTGAAGGCTCCCGCAGAAAGGCGGTCGACAGCAAACCGCGCTGTGATTGCTGGCACTATCGCTGTTGCGTTGGTTGCGACGATTGCACTGAGC
>JANNCG010000608.1:0-1921 GCA_031386385.1 Myxococcales bacterium | reverse complement strand
CCCATCAACCCCTTGGCGGGGGAGGAATCGTAATATCCGCTGAGCTCACTTTTTCAGACCCTGAGCCCCCGCTCGGTGCGGGTGGCGGCATCGATCCCGCGCTGCTCATCCGAGACACATCCATCTGCATGGACTGCTGCTTGGACTTATCGTTGCGCGCTTTCTCTGCCTTTTCTTTCTCTTTCTTAGCGACGTAATAGTTACGCGCTCCGATCGCGATCAGCACGAGCAAGCAGATCCCTGCGACACCAAAGGCCATCAAGCGTCGCGTTCGCAGCTCATCCGCCTCGCGCGCGTCCAGCTGCGCCATCGCGATGTCTGTGTCATTCACGGTGCCCGTGGTCACATTGGTGATGCGCTCGTTGGGATTGGCAGCCGCACCGTTGGCACCATTTGCACCCGCAGCGCCGCCGGTCCCCGTTGCGCGCGCAGCGGCTCCGGTACCCGCCGTTGCACCCGCTCCACCCGTGCCGTTTGCAGCGGAACCTCCCGCGCCATTGGTGCCCGCAGCCGCGCCGTTTGCGCCTGTGCCTCCGCTTCCATTGGCACCTGCTCCACCCGATCCATTGGCACCACCACCAGCGCCGTTGGCAGCTGAGCCACCCGCACCATTGGCACCCGCACCGCCAGCGCCCGCAACATGCTCGCCGCCAGCGCTCTCGTGACCTCCACCACCGCCGCCACCATTTGAGCCCTCAAGACCCTCGACGCTCGAGGTCCCCGCTTGTACTCGTGATCGAACGCTCGCTCCAAATCCACGCCAAACAGCGATGGCGCTGATGGCAATGAGCGCCAAGATAATAACGTACTCAGTGGTCGAAAGACCGCTGTCCTCAAGCCAGCGCGACCTACGGTCACGGCGCGAGTGCAGCTGGGTCGGATCGTCGTGAAGGGGCAGCTTCGCCATGGATTAACTCAAACTTCTCTCGCTGCGGAGTCTATCACCGAACGCTGCACGCCAAGGGCAGAACTACGCTAGCGGGCTCTGTCCGATTTCTGCCGCGAGTAGATACAAAACGCCCATGCGCACAGCGACGCCTGCCTCGACCTGGTCTAGGATGACGCTCTGCAATCCGTCAGCGATTTCAGGGTCAATTTCGACGCCACGGTTCATCGGTCCCGGGTGCATCACGATAGCATCGGGCTTCGCGAGGTTTAAAATTCTTCGATTCAAACCAAACTGCCGTGAGTACTCACGGGTGGTCGGAAAAAGCACCTCTCCAAGCCGCTCGCGCTGAATTCGCAGCATCATCAAGACATCGGCGTCTTTTGCGGCCTTTGAAAAATCATCGTAGACCTCCACTCCGAGGGTCTCGATGCCCGGTGGCAAGAGGGTCCTGGGTCCGCACACACGCACGGTCGCACCCAACCGGGTTAACAAATGCGCATTGGATCGCGCGACACGAGAGTGGGCGACATCTCCGGTGATCGTCACAATCAGGCCCGCGAGACGCCCCTTCGCACGCCGAATGGTAAACGCATCGAGCAACGCTTGCGTGGGATGTTCGTGCGTCCCATCACCGGCATTCACGATGTTGGACGTGCAGTGCTTGGAGATAAAATGTGGCGCGCCGCTGCTGGGGTGGCGCAGGACAATCACGTCTGGCCGCATCGCTTCTAAGTTTTTTACCGTGTCCAGCAGTGACTCTCCCTTGGACACACTCGAACCGGACGAAGAGATGTTAATCACGTCTGCGCTGAGGCGTTTTCCAGCAATTTCGAACGAAGTACGGGTACGGGTGCTGGCCTCAAAAAACAGGTTGATGATGGTCTTGCCGCGGAGGGTGGGGACCTTGCGAATCTTGCGACGCGAGACGTCAAAAAAGACCTCGGCCGTATCCAAGTACTGGATGATCTGCCTGGGATCGATGGACTCAATGTCCAGCAGGTGCCGAACGGTACTCGACCCGGTCACGATCCG
>JANNCG010000540.1:0-6220 GCA_031386385.1 Myxococcales bacterium | reverse complement strand
TTGGGATCGAAGGCGCCGGTATTGCCGCTGCGGTCGCGAGCTGGGTGGGGCTCATTGTGATGGGGCTCTTCTCGCTCAGGGGCGTGTTTAGAGACAAGTTTCGTTTTTACAATCCGGGCAACCTGTCGCGCACAATTGTCTGGGATTTGCTACGGTTAAGTGTCCCTGGTGGGCTCGCCACCGTCGCGGTGATGAGCGGATTTTTGCTCTTCACCAAGATCGTCGCGGGGCTTGACTCAACAAGTGCGTCGGTGATGATTCATGGTGTTCGTGTGGCGGCCAACGGTGCGGCCACGACCATTATTATTGAAGTGCTCAGCGCGACTTTTTTCTCGTGCTTGGCCTTCGGAACCGCCACCGCAACATTGGTCGGTCAGTCGATGGGACAGGGCGACTCAGACCTGGCGTCTCGCTACGCTTGGACGAGCGTGAAGCTTGGCGCGATTATTTTTGCCTTCATCGGCGGTGCGATATTTCTCTACGCGCCACAAGTGCTGGGGGTGTTTTCTAACGCCGAAGTGGTGATCGCGGCAGGCACTGCCCCCATGCGCTTGGTGTCAGCCTTGGGCCCCATCATCGCCGTCGGAATGATCCTCACGCAAGCCCTCTTTGGCGCCGGTGACACCAAGTACGTGATGGCCGTAGAAGTGGGCCTGCACTTTGGCTGCTTGGTCCCCTTCGCGTGGTTATTTGGCGTCGTTATGAAAGGCGGCCTGGTGGGTGTGTGGTCAAGCGCAGGGCTGTACGCGCTGCTGTTGGCCGTGTTTATGTCCGTGCGTTTTGCGCGCGGATCTTGGAAGCACCTGAAGGTTTAGTCACTTGCAAAAACAAGCTATGAAGAGAGATTTTCACACGCTGAGGATTGCGTCCCTCCTCGCGCTCACACTTTGCGCGGGCAGCGCGTGTACACCCTCTGGCCCGGGCGAACCGCTGCTCACCGCCGACCCCGCGCGCACCGGAACAGACGGAACAGACGGCCCCAACGGCGCCGCTACGGTGAGGCTCGTGACACAAGCTCGGGTGACCGAGCGGGTGAACGTGTCCGTCGTTTTTCCTGCAGATTCACAGGGAAACTTGGTCCGCCC
This sequence comes from Myxococcales bacterium, assembly GCA_031386385.1. Lineage (GTDB taxonomy): Bacteria > Myxococcota_A > Polyangia > Polyangiales > JANNCG01. The sequence continues at coordinate 5,135 of JANNCG010000540.1, read as the reverse complement.
TGCGACCCCTTACCCCATCGTCTTGTTTATTCACGGCGGCTTGGTCCCCTTTGAGCAATACAGCTGGTTGTCCAAGCACTTCGCCTCACGCGGATACGTCGTAGTGGGCGCAGCCCATGTGTTGGACCTGGCGATTTTTCAACCAGACAACTCCGTCGCGGCCCTCAACGTCGTGCGCGTAGCTTCCACCATCGCCGGCCACACGCTCGAAGGCGCAGTGAGCGCTCAAAGTCCTGTGATCGCGATGGGCCACTCACTTGGCGGTGTCCTCGCGGCTTGGCAATGGACCGATCACCCCATGCAAGGAGTGGTGTTGATCTCAACCTATCCCTCAAGTGATGGGGTCCGAATGCCAGCGCTGAACACCCCCGTTTTGTCCATCAGCGGCTCGGAAGATGGCCAGGCGCGAGTGCCAGACGTGACCGCCGGTTGGCAGCGATTTACCTCGCCAAAGCTCCTCGCCATCGTGGACGGGATGAACCACTACAACTGGACCGACGCCAACCCCACGAGAAGTGCAGATCGTCCCGCCACGCGACCCGTTGAGCAAACGCGACGCGATGCCGTACGGCTCCTCGATGCATGGTTAGATGCGACGGCCAAGCAGAGCCCCACGGCACAACAGCTGCTCAGCAACGGAATGTTTTCGGGAGTGCAAATCACTCGATGAAGCACAACCCAACACTCACCCTCACCCTCATAGCCGCGACGATCACTCTCGCCACCCTCACACAAAGCACAGATGCACACGCCGACGTAAACGCCATTCGCGGCCCCAACCTGGGTGAGAGCTTGGCGTTTGATGTTGGCGTACCCGACGCGTCAGGGGTCCTCTGGCTACGACCGTCACTCGGGATCACCGGTGAGGTTCGAGTCCCGTGGGATGCCTTTGGGTTGGGTGTGGCCACCCGCGCAACGCTTGTGGGCCGTCCGCGAGGCTGGGGGCTTGAAGCGCAGTTTTCTGCTGGTTTTTCGCTCATGACATGGCGACCAGGGATGGCGATTACCGCGTCTGCGAGCACGCAAGTTCGCTGGCGTTCTGAGAGATTTTTCTTCGGTATGGGCACTGCGGTACCAGCCGCTTTTCGCCTCAACTCGCCCAACGACATGCGCATACCCATTCAGGGCGAGCTCTGGTTTGCCTTTCGTGCCGGACCGGTTTGGTTTGGGGCCACCACCGCGCTTGGCGTCGCGCTTTCACCCACTGAGCTGGCAGCCTCGCTGATGCAAGGCGGAGTGTACTTAGCCATCCCGTTTTCTGGCGCAGCCCAGCCCTAACGCTTCCGATCATTGACCGTCTCGGTCAATCACGCTCGCAAGTGAGCACTGTTTTGTTGCACACTCCCCGCCATGATTGACGCGATTGCGCCGCTGCCTACTCCCGCCAACGAGCCCGTTCTCTCTTACGCACCCAACACGCCTGAGCGCGCTTCGGTGAAAGCCGCACTCAGTGAGCTAGGAGCGTCACCCATTGAGCTTCCGTCGTACATCAACGGTCAAGCGGTGCTTACGGGTCCGACGTTTGAAGTGCGTTCGCCGCACAATCACCAGAAGGTTCTCGGTCACGCGCACGCGGTCTCAAGCGCGCAAGTGCAGCTCGCAATCGACTCGGCCATCCACGCTCAACGCGACTGGGCCGCCATGCCGCACACCGCACGCGCAGGAATTTTTCTTCGCGCCGCCGAGCTTCTCGCCACCCGGTATCGCGGCACACTCAACGCCGCGACCATGCTTGGCCAGAGCAAAACGGCACACCAAGCTGAGATTGACTCGGCGTGCGAACTGATCGATTTTTGGCGCTTCAACGCACATTTTGCCTCAAAGATACTCACTGAACAGCCCATCTCATCCCCCGGAATTTGGAACCTCTTAGACCACCGTCCCCTCGAAGGTTTCGTGTTTGCGGTCACCCCGTTTAACTTTACTGCCATCGCAGGCAACCTCCCCGCCGCGCCCGCCATCATGGGCAACACCGTCGTGTGGAAGCCGGCTGAAACCCAAGCCTTCTCAGCCCACTTCATCATGAAGATCTTGCTTGAAGCGGGACTCCCACCGGGCGTGATCAATTTGGTGTACGGCGACGGGGCCACCATTGGCGAGCAAGTGATCGCGCATCCGTCTCTCGCAGGCGTGCACTTCACCGGCTCAACCACAGTGTTTAATCGCATCTGGAACACCATCGGATCCAACATCTCGCGCTACCGCACCTATCCCCGAATCGTCGGCGAAACAGGAGGCAAAGACTTCATCCTCGCGCACCGCAGCGCTGACGTCGACGCACTCAGCTTGGCACTTGTCCGAGGCGCGTTTGAGTTTCAGGGACAGAAGTGCTCGGCAGCGAGCCGTGCGTACATCCCCGCTTCGCTTTGGAGCGAAGTGCGCGAGAGAATCACCGCCATGATCGCTGAGATTACAATCGGGGATGTGAGTGACTTCTCTAACTTCATGGGCGCAGTGATTGACCAACGTGCGTTTCGCAAACACGCGAGCTACCTTGAAGCCGGCAAGAGCGAGACACAAAACTACTCTCTCATCGCGGGCGGTACGTGTGATGACACCGTCGGTTGGTTTATTCACCCCACGGTCTTTCAGAGCCACGATCCCAAGAGCCGCTTGATGAGCGAAGAGATATTCGGGCCAATTCTCACGCTGTACGTGTATCCCGATGAGACTCCCGACGCGTGGGACAACGTGCTGAAGCTCGTCGATGAGACCTCTCCGTACGCGCTCACTGGGGCAGTGTTTGCCAATGAGCGCACCGCCATTGAGTCCGCATCACGGGGTCTTCGCCAAGCCGCGGGAAACTTCTACGTCAACGACAAGCCCACCGGCGCGGTGGTCGGTCAGCAACCCTTCGGCGGCGCACGCAGCTCAGGAACCAACGACAAAGCCGGCAGCGCCCTCAACTTAATCCGCTGGGTATCACCCCGGGTGATCAAAGAGACGCTCTCTTCACCTCGCGGCCATTTTAGCTACCCTTTCATGCAACAAAAGTAGTCGTCCACAGTGAGAAACAAACCCTTTCATCCGTCCAACCGCTCGGGTACTGACCCCAACGGGCGTCCCAACACACGTCCTTCAACCGGAGGATATCCGACACACCAGCGCCCCGTGAAGCCGCCCCTGCGTGTGCAGACGACAACACTTTGGAGCTATCCCTCACAGCACTACGGCGACCAAATCCAAGGCGACCAACGCTACGTCGGCGCCACGCCGTCTTACATCATCTGGAACCTCATCCAGCGCTACACCAAAGAGGGCGACCTTGTGGTGGACCCATTTTGCGGCTCAGGGACCACGTTGGATGTGGCCAGAGACACCAAGCGTGCGAGCGCAGGATTTGACCTCAAGCCGTACCGTCCAGATATCACCAAGGCCGATGCTCGCTCGCTGCCACTCAAATCCGATGTGGCACAGCTGGTCTTTCTTGATCCGCCGTATGGCAATCACATCAACTACTCAGACGACCCCAAGTGCATCGGAAAGCTCAGCGCCTACGACGACGCGTACTTCGTGCAGATGAACAAAGCGCTCCGCGAGTGTGCGCGAGTGCTCGCTCCTGGCGGCCACTTGGGTCTGTACGTGAGTGATTATTATGAAAAACAGCACGGCTTCGCGCCGGTGGGCCTTGGTCTGCTTTCATACCTCGCCAACTACTGCGAGATCGTCGACATCATCGCAGTGCAGCGAAACAACAAGTCCCTTGAGCGCGGGAACTTTCATCAAGCCGCAGAAGAGCAAAACTTTTTTCTCCGTGGGTTTAACTATTTGTTCATCGCGCGAAAGCCCGAGCCCTCGCAACCTAGCGAGCGCGGCGAACGTGGCGAGCGCGCTCCAGGAAAATCACGGTGAATTTAGACGCCAAGCTCTTCACGCTCATCCACGGACTGCGACGACCGTGGCTTGATCCCGTGATGGGGTGGCTGTCTAAAAACGGCTATCTCTGGGTGTGGGCGATGCTGGTGATCTTGCTCGTCGCGCAGCGACGCAAAGCTGCTGCCGCGGTACGTGATGGGGTATTGAGTTTTCTATTTGCGCTTGTGGTGGCCGAAGAGTGGATCAAGCCGTTGGTGCACCGTGTGCGGCCTCCAAACAACCCCGAGCTTCGCGCGATGGTGCACGTGCTGGGAAGCTCGCCACCGAGGACGTCGTTTTCGTTTCCGTCTGGGACGAGCGCGGCGTGCTTTGTGGGCGCCACGGTGCTGTGGCTCGTCCTCGGCAAGCGCGCAGGGATCGCCGGTGTTTGCATCGCCACGTTCGTGGCCTTCTCGCGCGTGTACGCGGGCGTTCACTACCCTGGCGACATCGTGGGCGGCGCAATCGTAGGCGTCCTGGTCACCCTCGGCGTGTGGCGCTTCTCAACGTGGGCCGGAGCCCCTCGCAGCGGCTAGGGATCAATCGGCTGTTGGGCAGCGATCGAATCCCTTGTGCTAGCGACTAATCTCCGACTGGTACTGGCATCATAGCGGACCGGTTGTGGCGTGCGGACGCGAAAGGAACCGCAAGCATTGTGAGGGTTAAAAGTTAGCTATGCGAAACGACTTGCTCCGATCGCCAGAGCGCGGATCAAACGATACGAAGCACACAGCGCCATACCCTACGGATCGTTGCTTCAGGATCACACCAACATTGGGCGGGAAGTTTCCGAGGACAGAAATTTCGATTCGTTCGTCATTCATCGTCGAACGGCACCCCAGAAACGCCGACCCTGAAGGCGGCGAGTAATTGTCGCATTCTAACATCGGACGCACACCTTGCTTGAACATCTCAACACGCTCCGCCATAGACTGTTCGCCACGACGAAATTGCGCCACGCTGTGATCAACCTGGTCACAATAGGTGAGGTATCGCAGTCTTGAAATCAACCCCGCCGTCATCCAGCACAGCGTCGCAAGGATCAAACAAATCACAAGCACAGATCGCCGATTTTTTTGCACCGACCGCAGGCACAATGGGAGTCTATGAGCGATCGAATCCCTTTTGCTAGCAACTAATCTCCGGTTAGAGACGAGGCTCACGCGCTACCGCTTCGCAGTTTTCGACGACACGTTTTTCTTCGCCGACCGCTTCGCCGGCTTCGTCGTTGCGTTTGTCGCGAGTCGCGCCGCCGCTTTTTTCGGCGCGGTGAGCCATCG
>JANNCG010000049.1:0-4195 GCA_031386385.1 Myxococcales bacterium | reverse complement strand
GCCGAGTCGCCATCGGTCATGATCACGGTCGCATCAAACGACCCCGCATCCAGGGGTGCATCGGCGGCTGAATCCGCTGGTGCTTGTGGCGATTGGCAGGCGACACACAGCGCGACGAAAGCGGCGGCGAACAATCGAAGGGATGTCACTGTAAATTGGCGCATGGGGTTAGTTACCCACCATGCTATCACGCAGTGCTTTTGCCGAACCCCTCACGCTGTGAAATGCAATTGGACCGCCGAGCGCCGGTATCGAAGCAGGCAGCTGTATTGCGCGAGTTAATCGCCGAGTGTGTCACGGTAGCGATCCGCGTACCGACCCGTTGGAAACCGCGAAAGATAACGGCGCATTGTCTGCTCGAGCGCCGCTGTATTTCGCAACCCTCGGTACGCAGACACTAACATGTTGAACTCGTTCTCGGTCGCAGCGCGTGTTCGAAGGGCAGCAATCACGCAGTTAAAGTCCGAGGCGAGCAAACACGCAGACGCCTGAGCGCTAGGATTCACTCCGCCCGCTGCCGTTGCTGACCCACTCGAGCCAGCGGTGTTGCTGGCGGTGTTAGAGCCAGTGCCGGTGCTCGTGGTCTGCGTTGCTGTTTGGCTCCCGCCGTTGTTGGGTGGGTTTCCGTTTGAGTTTGTAGTCGGAGGGACAACACGCCCGGTGGCCTGGGTCGGCGGATTGTGTACGACGGCGGTCGTGTTCGCCGCGGCGACCGCGCTGGTCGTGTTGCGGTTTGTGCGAGGATGAGAGCTTCCGTTGGTGTTTTGCACCGGATCTGTTTGTCCAACTCCGTTGGCCGGTGGATTGGCAGCCTGCGGTGGATTCTCCGTTCCGTTTTGCGGCGCGGCGGTTCCGTTTGTCGGAGGATCAATGGTTGGCGGGTTTGCAGCAGTGTTCGCTGCGGTGTTTGCTGCGGTGTTCGCTGCGGTGTTCGCCGCTGGGTTCAACGGCTCGGTCCCGTTGGAAGTAGGGTTCGCCGTCGGGTTTGTTGCCGGTTGCGTGTTGGTGTTGGTCGCCACTGGCCCTATCGACGGATCGCCGCCAGTAATGACCGTAGAATTTGCGGACGTCGAGGTGTTTGAGCCCATGTTTTTGATCGCGACGATAGAGCCGCCACCGATCAAAAGGACCGCGAGAATTCCAGCACCTGCCATCATGCCGGCGTTAGATTTTTTCGGCTCGCTCGTCTCAGGGACCGAAAGAGTGGAGGCCGCCATGACCATCGTGGCATCACCGTGAAGCGCGACACGAAACTCAACGACACCCATCGCGCAAATGTCACCCTTTTGAATCGCCTGGCGCGTGACGCGGGTCCCATTGACCGTCACACCATTCGAGCTTCCTAAATCTTCGATGACAAGCTGGCCGTTGTCGAGCGTTAAGCGCGCGTGCTCGCGAGAGATGGATGAAAACGGAAGCGAAATATCAGCGACTTCGCTTCGTCCGAACAGCATGGGCAGCTTCGTGATTGAGACAGGTCCCGGAGTCCCAGCAGGCGCCAAAAAGACCAGCCGCAACTGCTGAATATCATCCGGAACCACAATGGCATCGGGGTTTAGCGGCAGAGCGCTCGGGATTGCGGGGACGGTCATCTGTCCCACATGGCCGCCACTCGCGTTGGCCGGTGGTGCCATCATCGGTGCTTCGACTGCTTGTGGGGAGGCGTTTGCAGGTGGTGTTGAAGCGGCTGCCGAGGCGGCTGGGGCTGTCTGCACCGCGCTCTCTTCAACAATCGCAAGCTTATAGTCCCCGATAACGATCTGGTCACCGTGCTTGATCGAACGAGTGTCGCTGACGCGCGTTCCATTGATGATCGTACCGTTGTAACTGCCTAGGTCTTGCAGGAGGTACGTACCACTTTGCTTCTGCAATTTTGCGTGGCGGCGGGAGACATTGCGGTCGGTAAGGCGAATGGTATTGCCTTCTTTTCGCCCGATAGTGATCTCCTCTCGGACGAGCGGAACTGCGGTGGTTTTGCCTTCGTCATCCGAAATCACGAGCTTGAACATCAGAACCTCAGCACTTGTAAGTAGCGCACTGGCCCCAATCTTTGGGACCAAACACGATTTTAGTGATTTTAGCGGGGAAGATTATTTTCTCAATCTCTTTCGGGTGATTCGTCCTGTGGACAGAACCAAAAGCACGGTGACTGCGAAGTTGCAGTTTTGCTTGGATTTGTGGCCAATCATTGTGCATCCACAGCGCCCGCCGCCGCCCACCATCAGCCCGCCGTCTGCAGAGAGTCCTGAATCGCCCGACATTTCAGCCACGTCGCGTCCGCTGGCCACATCGCTTGGCACTTGGCCATCGGCCACTCGCGCGTCGTCTGAGATCGATCCGTCCACGGGCACTCCCGCGTCGAGGTCAACCGGCGGTCCTTCGCACACGCCACGCGGAGGCGTGACCGGATGCGCAACCATCGCGAGCCGTGCGCGCAGCGCGTCCCAACCCCCAGCGCACATCGTCCTGACATTTGAACCTGCTGGACACCGCTCGGGCCCCCGAATGTCCGCGAGTGCAAGCATCGGAACAAACGTGTCCCCGCCGTCTCTTGAGCACGAAAACGAAAACCCCGTCTCGGTCTCACCGGTGGTCGCAAATAGAATATCCCTGGCAAATCTCAGCGATCTTGGTCGAATCGCAGACCGAACCGACGCCCAGCTCATTCCGCCATCCATCGTGCGCTGGATATGCCCATCAAGTGCGGTGTTCGAAGCCCAAATGGTCTGAGCGCCTGGCGCCGCCGCAACGCCCACCAACGCCGACGGCGACCGCAGGATCACCCGCAGCCCTGCGGCACCATCATCGGATCGAAGCAACAGCGCGCCGCTTGGATCGAGGTCCGAACGGACAAGCAATGTTTGCTCGTTGAGGGGATCAACCCAAGAGATATAGGCGATGTATCCGCCAGAAAAATCCCTGGTAATTTCTGCGAAGTTCAGCCCCATGTCATCAGAGCGAAACAGCGCGGGTACGGCCCCTCGAACCCACGCGGTCAGGTACATCCTTGAGGTTCGTGAGGGCGCAAAATCGAGCGTCTGCATGTAGAAGTCGTTGCGACTCCAACCACGGGTGAAGCTCTGTCCCGCGTTGTTTGACAGCTGCAAAAACTGCGGATCTGCGATGGGTGTCATCGCCGCCGCCACTCGGTTTCCGACCACTGTGAGATCCACGGATTGGGCGCCTGCGCTCGAAGGGGGGCGCTCAAAATTGCACCAGTCGCCGGTTGCACGCGCGACACCGTCCGGTAAGGTCGCAACGAGCGTCCCATCGTCGGTGATCCCTGTGACCGAATCGAACTGCCCCTGGTAGCCGAGTGCGTCTTCGCAAATCCACCCCCAGCTTCGTCCGCCGTCGGTGCTCACAACCAATCCAAAAGTCGTCACGATCGCGATGCGGTCTCGTGCGCCATTTTCGCCAAGCGAAAAATACTGCGCCGCCGGATAGCGACCATTCGCTTGTGATATTGCTGGTAACATCGCGATGCCTGCGGTCGTCGTGACCGCCGTCAACGCTGCCAAAATTCTCATGCGCTGTGCGTTGTGGGTTTTCAAGTTAGGGCGCGCCTACGACATGATCTTGCATTTGTGGGCTTCGACGCAACAGTACTATCTTGCCGACATGGCCGGGTGCTAACCTTCTATTGTTGTGCGCATTTCTCTACCCACAAACATGGCAATAACAACGCTCAGCGTGGGCGTGTTGGCCTCGTGTAGCGGACCCGCCGTCCCGATGATGGAAGATCCGCTTGATGTGATTCAGGTTGATCGCGTCGTCGTTGAGCGAGTGGTTCCGGCGCAACGAACCCCGTATCCGGTGAGCAACTACACACTCACGTTGCCTTTTAACGGACCAGAGCAGACCGTTGATGTGAGATTTGAAGCGGGTCCGGGGCTCGTGGATGTTCATTTGTTGATCGACACCACGGCGAGCTTTGATGGCGAAATTGATGACCTTCAGGCCTCGCTCAACGACTCCGTGATTCCAGGACTACAACGAAGCGCCGGTTCGCTCTCCCTTGGAATCTCCAGGTTTGAAGACATGCCCTTTGCGCCCTTCGGAGCTCCGACGGATCGGCCCTTTACGCTGCTCATTCCGCAGACAAATAACGTTCTTGCGGTGCAACGAGCGGTGCGGTTTTTGGACGACCCCTTGGGCGAGGGAGGCGATTTGCCCGAGAGCTACTTTGAGGCGC
>JANNCG010000466.1:0-3010 GCA_031386385.1 Myxococcales bacterium | reverse complement strand
GCAGGTGAGGTTCGGTTGATCAACTGAACGTTTTGACACCGCACCAGCCTCTCGCACGAACCCTGAGGAATGCCAATGACGATGGGGCCCTGAGCGCTTCGCGAGGGCAATTGCGCGGAGGCTAAGTCCTCAGCGCCCCCTCGACCGAACCTGAGCGGTTAGTTTAGTTGATCCGCTGGGAGCTGCACCCGCATCGTCCAGCCACGGTCACCGTGCTCAACTTCAGCGGTGCCACCCAGCGGCGCTACGCGACCCTTGACCATCCCAACGGCCCTGCGGTGTCGTGCGCCGTCATCCGCTGGTGCGTCATCGACCAACTCAATCTGCACGCCCCCGCGAGAGCGACTCACGTGCACTTGAATCGAGCGCGGCTCCGCGAAGCGAATGGTCTGCGTGGCGGCCTCTTGCACGATCTTGATCAGGTGGCTCCGAATTTTTGCAGACGGAGGCGCAAGCCCCGTGATGTCCACATGAACAGTCGCTGCGATCCCGGCGCTCTCTGCGAGGATTGAGACGGAGTTGCGGAGACGCTCAAGAAGCACCTCCCACGAGTTAAACGCCTCGTCGTCCTCGTCTGGGCCACTCTTGCGAATAACAGTGCGAGTCTGTCCGGCCACGGGCGGAATGGACGCCTTGCGATCGCGTTTCGCAGTCCCCGCGGTCTGTGCCGAAGAGTGGGCACGTGCGACACGCGAGATCTCAGCGAGCAGCATGTCGCGCTCGGCGACCGCTCGAGCAGCGCGACGGGCGATGGAGATCACCACAATAAAACCAAACATCGCCACGACCATCATCAAAGCGACGGGGGTCACTGGTGCACCATTCGAGACCGCTGCGCGGAGCAACGGGGCCAACGCAGCGGAGGCACCAGCGACGACCATTAAGACGTCGGAGGGATCTTTTGCAGCCAAAATGACCAAGGTTGCAGCGTGAATCACGCTCGCCACGCCGAGGGGCGCAGAGCTTGTTCCGCTCATGACCGCGACGCTGAGAAGTTGAAGCGACCAGGACAACTCGGTCAGTCTGGGTGTCTCACTCTCGCGTTTGCGTTGAAAAAACACCCACAAACTGAGGACCATGCTGCTGAGAGCGAGCCAGAGTACTGGGCCTCGTGGCGTCCCAAACCACGGTTCGAGCGTGGGACGCAGTTTGGCAATCACCAGCCCACAGAGCGTGAGAAGACTCAGGTCAACCAACGGTGCGCGCGCTAGCCGCTGCCTTCGAAGCTCGTCCAATGCGGTGTCCAAGGTGTTGAATCTACCCTACGAACCGCCCCCGTGCAGCCAAAACAAAAAATCTTTCGCCCTCAGTCGGGCTGAAAATACCGCTGCTGCGAATAGTCGTTGTCATAGAAAGTGACCGTGCGACCGCGCAGCGGGATCTGCCGGTCAAACGTCCACGCACCGAACGCGTTGACCAGGACCGCCACGACAAAAGCGCCGATCCAAAGGCGGCCAATTTTTTTGCCGTTGAGCGCCAACAATACGAGCAAAAATGGCGCAAAGTCATTGCTGAACCGGAAGCCAAACTGCACCCAGCCCGAGTTCTGATACAGAAACAAAATCAACGCTGAGGTCACTGCGGTGAGCGCAAGAAAGGGTGTGTACCCGTGGGTTCCGCGGGTGCGAAGGCGGGCGAGCTCGAGGTAGTGGGGGGTGGTCACCCAGAGGGCGAGCCCGTGAAGCGAAATCACGATGTAGGGAAAGTCGCGACTCATCCACGGCAGCGACGCAAACGCGATCCCCAAGTTGCGCGCGAGGTAGTGATAGTTGAACAAACCCCAGCGCTCAATGCGTGATCGCCAAGCAATTTGCAGGTATCTGTAGCCCACTTCTGAGGCATCACCAAAGCGTGCTTTGTTGAGCGTCGCGCTGATGACCAGCGCAATCACAATGGGAATCGAAAACAGCACCCCAGTCCGCACGACCTTCGCCCAGTCCGCTTCGGTGACCCATGCTTTGATCGAAGCGGGCGCATGCCCCGGAGTCTTGCGGTGCACACGCAACATCTCGATCAAGAAAAACGGCGCGCACCACACCATGTTCGCGCGGGTGTGAATCGCCAGACCCAACATAGCGCCCGCGAGCAATGGGTTGCGCAGCTCAAGTGCGAACCAAAGATAGCCAATCGCCAGCGAGGCATTGATGGCGTGCGCGACAAACCACACCGAGCCTTGGATCGCGGTGAAGAAAAACACAGTCCCAAAGCCGTGCAAGAACGCAAACAGGACGTTCTCTTTCCACGTTCGATCGGATTTTTTCTCGCGCGATAGCCGTGCCAAAAGCAAATAGAGCAACGCGGGCGCGAGCGCCGCAACGGCGACATCAAGCCGCCGATTCGCAAAGTCTCGTCCAAATATCGCGACCGCGGGCATGTACACCACCGCAGGAAACGACGGAAACGCCACAAACCACTTATTGTTATAGTTTGCCCAGTCGTTGCCCCCGCCCCCCGGCGGACAGGTCCGTGCCGTCAGCGTCTCGGGCGTACATCGCACCTCCAGCGTCCCGTGCAAATACGAGTCTGCGAGGTACGCGAAGTGATTGTCCGGCGAGTGCGCACGCAACCGCTCAGCCGCGAAAATTGCAAACACAAGCAAACACGCGAGGTAAACGCCCCACGCGACCTGCCATGCCGGAGGCTCGGGGCGCTCTGGGATTGTCACGTTAGCAGGCGTTTTTGCAGACGGTTTCGCGTCACCCTCGTCCGAAGACTCCGAGGCGCTCGCCGCCGGATGAGCCGCGTGCGCTGGGGTCGGGTCTTTCGCTTCTCGCTCTTCTTTCTCTTCAGCCATTTCGTCGCGCGTGTATAACCCTCCGCTCTAACTCATGTCACTCACCAAGGAAGCAGTCCATTCTGCGCTCGAAGCGCTCATCGACCCACTCACAGGCCGCACCGTCGGGGTGCTGGGCTTGCTCAGGCGGGTGGATCTGGCGGCAAACGCCGTTCACGTCGAGTTCGAGCTCTTTTCTCACGCCACCACCACCCGAGCCGCGCTCGAAGCCGCCGC
>JANNCG010000459.1:0-9737 GCA_031386385.1 Myxococcales bacterium | reverse complement strand
TGCCTGACAAATTCCAGCACACTGCGAGCGAGCATGCGCTGCGTTCAACACCCTTGCACCATCCGCATTCCTTCGTCGCAGTGCCCTTTGCGCTGCCATCACAATGCGAGATCATCGCGAGAGAGGAGTCCCCTTCGCCATGACAACAGCTCGCAAAACCAAGGCCACCACGACAAAACCAAAACGCAAAACCAAAGCTCTCGCCCCCAAAACCGCCGCTCGCTCGATTGCAAAACCGACGTTGCTATCGGTGAAGAGCGAAGTTCGCCGCGCACAACAAAAGCTCGCTCTCGACAAGAAGCGCTTGCTTGAACTACTCGCGTTGGTGCAGCGGCGACAAACCGAGATCGTCGAGGCGTTTTACGACATCGGAGATGCGCTCGAAGAGATCACTCGAAAAGAGTTGTATCGCACAGATGGGTGCGCTTCGTTTGATGCGTGGCTGAAAAAGCACAAGCTCATGAGCGATGTGCAAGCGCGCAAGTTCATCACGATCTCTCTCGGGATGTCCCGCGAAAATGCGCTCACCGCAGGGCCAGAGCGAGCGTACGAGCTGGTGCGATTGGCCGCAGAAGATCCAGAGATTAAGAGCGCCGATGCCTTGACGCGAGCAGACGCGAAGATTGCCGGAAAGCTTGTGAAAGAGATGAGCGTTGAAGACCTCGCGGCGCATCGTCGGGGCGTGCGAAAGAAGTCCGGCGAGCAGCCCGCAGAGAATCCTAAGCGCCGAGCACAGGACCTCGTTGCGAGTGAACTGCAACAACGGCTGCGTGCAGCGGGCGCTACGGGAGCCACGGCGCGAGCAATCCACACTGCCAAGCACTGGGTCGTCGAGATCATCGTGCGGGCGAGTGATGCAGCGCGCGTGCGCTTGAGCGCAAAAACGGCAGAGAAAAAACGCGCGAAACCTTAGGAGGTAAGTGGCTTACCTCCGGAGGTAAGTGCACTTACCTCGAGCCCTGCCACACTCACGCTCTTCGCTTCTCTCCACTGCCCTCAGCCCGGATCGCGCTTGGACTGCCCCCCATTTCGCGCTGAAATACCCTGCGAAACGCCGCGGGATCCGCATATCCCACGCTGATCGCGATGCTCTCAATACTGTCCCGCGTGGTCTCTAACAACACCCGCGCTCGCGCCACGCGCAGCCGCTGAACCCATCGTTGCGGTGTCGTCCCGAGGCTGTCCTTCACTCTGCGGGCGAGCGTCCGTGTGGATGTCTTCGCGACGAGCGCCATCTCTTCAATCGACACCTGGCGCTCAAGCTGCGAGTGCAAAAATGCCTCTACCTTGCGAAGCGCCCGATCTTGCGTCCGAAGGTGCTCAGCGACCATGTAGCGCGATTGACTCTCGCGATGATCAAGGACCAAATACTTAGCCACTATGTGTGCCAGTGCGGGGCTTCGCGTGCGCGACACAATGGCGAGGATTAAATCCGCGTGCGCAAAGGCCGATCCCGCGGTGAACACTCCCTCGGACTCCACCACCATCTTCTCAACACACAGCTCAACGGCTGCAAATCTCTTCGCAAACGAGCTGCGTAGCCACCAGGTCGTCGTCGCTTGCTTGCCATCCAACAGGCCTGCGCTTGCGAGCACAAACGTCGCCGAACACGACGCCGCGAGCACCGCCCGTTTGTCATACGCGCGAGCTAACAGCTTGGCCCCCTGAGCGATGTCTTCGCGCTTGAGCAACGCCTCGACCATGAGCTCTGTCGGCGCTCCAAGCCCGGGCAGCGCGATCACATCGCCAGCGCGCACGGCTCGCATCGTGAGCGGTCCATCGACGATACACTCTCGCCCAGAACTGCTGCGAACTGGCTCGCCGTCCACGGACACCACACGTTGCTGCCAATCTTCTGCCCGATACGACACCCCCTTCACGATCCCCGCGCGCACAACTCTTTCAGCAGACCCGACAATATCCAGCGCAATCCCAAGCGGACCGTCTGCGACGCCGTCAAAGACAAGATGATAGATCACCTGGCAAGAATAGACCGAAAATTGTCATTTCTGCCACTTGGTTCTCTCGCTCTTAGCGCGCAAAATCTGCTTATGAACGATGACCCATTGGACGACTTCGAGCGTCGAAGCATCACCCTGCAAGAGCGAAGCAAGACCGTCTACGTGAGTGGCCTCGGGCCCGCGGTGATCGTGATGGCCGAGATGCCCGGGATCAGCCCTCACGTCGCGCGTTTTGCGCGCTGGGTACGCGAGGCAGGGTTCACGGTGTATATGCCATCGTTGTTTGGGGTGGATGGCGCTTTTCCGCAGGCGAAAGAGGGGCTGGAGGTGCTGAAGCGTGCGTGTGTGAGCGCAGAGTTTAATGCGTTTGCAGCCAACGAATCGAGTCCCGTCACGCAGTGGCTGCGCGCGCTCGCAAACCTCGCTCACCATGAGTCCGGCGGTCTCGGTGTCGGCGCCATCGGGATGTGCTTCACCGGAAACTTTGCCCTCAGCATGATGCTTGAGCCCTCAATGCTCGCGCCCGTGGTGTGTCAGCCGTCGCTTCCGTTCGGAGATCTTGCAGCGATTCAGCTTTCAAGTGACGAAGGTAAGTTTGTGCGCGATAGACTTGAGCGCGAGAATCTCACGGTGCTCGCCTACCGATTTGCGGACGATCAGTTTTGCGCTTCCCAGCGATTTGCTGCGTACCAAGCCATGTTGGGCGAGCGATTTGTGGCCAAAGAGCTCCCTTCGAGCGCAGCCAACCCTGAGCCTCCACCGTTTTTTAAGCACGTCGTGGCGTGTCCTCACAGCGTGGTGACTGCGCACTTGATCAATGCTGCGGGTGAGCCAACGCTGGCTGCGCGCGACGAGATCCTCGCTTTCTTTGCGGCGAGACTTAAAGGCTGCAGCACCGCAAACGAAGGGACAGGGCGAGTGTGATGACGGACACGAAAGATCATAATGTACAAACTAACAAGCACGACAGCGTGCAAATTGTCGGGCGAACGAGCTCGCACTTCACCCGCGTGGCGGTGATTTTTGCCACGGAGTTAGGTGTTCGGTTTGAGCTCGTGCCGGTGTACGACCTGAGCAGCCTTGATATGGGTGATTATGAGGGCAATCCGGCGCTGAAGATTCCAACGTTGCGAAGGGGTGACGAGCTGCTGTTTGGGACAGAGAATATTTGTCGCGCTCTCGCAAAGGAGGCGGGGCCAGCTCTACGGATTGTATGGCCCGAGCAGCTTACGAGCGCGGTCGCGCAAAACGCGCAAGAGTTGGTGTGGCACGCGATGGCTGCGCAGGTGCAGCTGATTTTAGCGACGTATGTCGGCAAAATACCAACAGACAACGGCTACATCACGAAGGTGCGCCAGGGATATGAAGGCGCGCTTCGTTGGCTTGAAGGCAACCTTGCGTTGGTCCTTGAGTCGTTGCCAGCGTCCCGAGATCTGAGCTTGCTAGAGGTGATGCTCTTTTGCCTCATCGAGCACATTGTGTTTCGTCCCATGGTGGCGCTTGAGCCGTATCCCATGCTGCGTGGCTTCGCAAACGAGTACGCCAAGCGCACATCGGCAGAGCGCACGAAGTACCGCATGGATCGAAAGCCCAGCGCATAACCGCATGCAACTGCGGGTCAAACCCCCAGCGTAGGGTTGTACTATGACTCAAAGAGGGCGCGAACTGTCGGCACTGAGATGGGGCTTCCGATCCGCTCAATCCACCGCTCAAGTTGCTCAACGCTGGTGCACGACGCGATCCGCAACGCTTCGTCCTCGGTCGCAACCAACCCGCGGACTCGCAACAGAAGCATCACTGTCTCGATCCGGCCTTCGATCCGGCCTTCGATCCGGCCTGCTGCAAGTCCTTGACCTTCTGCAAACTCAAGCCTCCCACGCTCAGTCATCTCGGCCATGCGAAAGCGATCGTATGCTTCCCACTCGCGTTCGGAAAAGCTTGAGACTTTCGCGACTTCAAGCGCCGCCATGGTCGCCTCGCCATGCAACAGCGTGGGCTCTGCCTTGAGCGTCGCTGCGTGACGAAAGACGTAAGCCCACTCTTCAACGGGCGTTGATGGCACTGCGGTCAGCGCAAACTTGGGCAGCTCAACAAACACATACTGCACTTGCGACAAAGCCTCTCGCCCATTGCTCATCTCGCGCATTCGCCACCGACTCACCAACGGAACCTTCGGCTCTCCAGCTTTGTCCGGCCACAGCTCAAAGTTGCAGATCGAGACTGCATACACGTCATGCAGTTCGCCGTACTCGTTGCCCGCATCAAGCTGACTTACGTACGCCTTGCTTGCGTTATACACGACACGTTTTTCGAAATGCGAGACGTTGAGTACCTGCATTTCGACAACAAAAATGCTGCCCGATTCGTCTACGCACTTCACATCCACGACGGTGGACTTCATCTCTTCAATGATGGGCCGCTGCTCTTCGCGAAGAAAGCTCACGGACTTAATTCGTGCAGTCCCGTCACGCGCGAGCAGGTCATTGAGCAGCGCAATGAGCAGTGGCTTGTGCGCTTCGGTGCCGAAGATTCGTTTAAAAACGAAGTCCGTTTTGGGATCTGCGTACAGGGGTCGCATGGTGCTTGGAGATGGGGGTGTGGTGTTGCTCATTGTATTGTGTGATCACGACGGTGGCCATGGGGTAGTAGGGCTTGTAAGTAAGCCGCCTGGTCTGGTGGCCCGCTGCGACACGAGCGCGTTTGCAAACGCCGGTCCATCAAGAGCGGCGTGAGGCGATTCAGTTAGCGAGGAAAAATATGGCGTTTTTGTTGCGCGCCGGACAGCACCCCTGGCGGCCCAACGGAAAACCGCCATGTCGCGCCATGGCGGTTTTGCAAAACCGCCACCCGCTCAGCCGTCTTATTACTTATCGCCCTTGAGCGCCGCTAACCGAGCCTCGACGCTGTTCTGCAGCGTGCCTTTGGTCGTCGGTGCAAGCGAGATCGTGAGCACATACGCGGTCCCTTCGCGTGGTGTGCCGGGGAGCATGGATGCTGCGATGCGAATGGACTGACCGTCTGCATCGAGTACCGCTCTGCCCTCATCAATGCTCGCCACGCTCGCGTGTACGACCACCACGTTTGCTTCAGCCACAGGACTCGCTGGGTCTTGCTCACTCATGGTCACCGAATCGCGATTCTGCGAGAGGCAACACGTCGCGTCGTCGGGGTGCTCTCCACTTCAAGACCCAATCGCCTTCGCTCGCGATCGCGGTCTGCGGGCGGAGTGATCGCGAGTACCCGCTCAATCGCCGCGGGGTGTCCTGGTTGGCGACGAAGCGCTTCGTGATAAGCACGCCCTGCAGCGTCCCACTGCTGCAAAAGCTCAAGCGCGCGCCCGAGATTGATCGCGGGGTTGGGGTCATCCGGAAGCAGTGTCATCGCTTGCCGCAGCGGGCCCACGGCGCCTTCGGCGTCGCCGCCAGAGAGCTTCATTGAGCCCAGGCCGTTCCACGCTTCGCCGACGTGGGGAGAGTGGCTGGTGGCGTGCTCAAATGCGCGCAAGGCGAGGTCACGACGCCCCAAGTGCGCGAGGGCGATCCCGAGGTTGGTGCGCGCAATGGCGTGATCGGGGTCGCGCTCAAGTGCCGCGCGAAAAGACGTCGCCGCGTCTTCGTAGTTTTGTTGTCGCAGATCAAGCGCACCCTGCGCAGCGAGGGGCGTGGCGTCGTTGGGGCTCAGTTGCGAAGCTCGGACCAGTACGTGACGCGCGTTGGCGGCGTTAAGATCCGCGAGGACAACGCCATACGCGACCCACGCTTCACCGTACTCGGGGGAGGCTCCGAGGGCGCGCTCAAGGGTCGTTTTGGCCAACTCAAGCTGCGCATGGTCTCGATACCCACGTGCGAGATTAAGCAGCGGAATCTCAGGGTGTTGATGCACTCGCACCGCGTCTGAGAAGGCCTGAAGTGACCCTTCGCGATCACCCACTCCTGCACGCGCGAGACCCAACAAATTGAGTACAGCGCCGACGTGGGGTGTCTCGCGATCAAGCGATTCAAGAACATCCAGTGCGTCATGGGCGCGGCCTCCATCCAGCAGCCACTCTGCGCGTGAGAGCTTTGAGCGCGCGATCAGGACACTGGGGGCGTGCGCGGATTGAAGTCGTTCGTACACGCGTTCTGCGGTCGCGCGGTCTCCTCGGCGAGCAGCGGCGATGCCAAGGACATAAAGCGCAAAGGGTTCGTCTGGTTGCAATCGCAGAGCAGCGTCAGCGGATTGTGTTGCCGTCGCGGCTTCGCCTCGGTGAAGTGCATCGATTGCGTCTGTGACTTGAAGCAGCGCGCGGGCGTGACGAGAGACCAAGACGTCTCCGCTCTGCTCGCGGGCAAGGCGAAAGGCTGCGCGGGCTTCGTTGGTGGGCAGCTCTTCGGCCTCGCTGAGCTGACCGATGGGAACACTCAGAGCCGCGACCCCTCGGTCAATGTTGAGCTTTGCTTGCCTCGTTGCGTGCACACGCGTTGCAGCCACAACGACCGGAACGGACAGACAGCCAACAACCATGAGCGAGAGCAGTTTTTTGCGCATTTTCTCTGATTTTTCTCTGCCTGCGAACAAAACTCGCGGGACGGTAAAACCGGTTCACTCTCCATGCGCACACCTTGCAGACCAAAGGCAAATTCGTGACAAATTTCGTTCGCTCCGTGTGAAGTACTTTATGGGAATTCACCGATCGTTCAGCGGTTGTGCTAGGACCGACACCGTAACTGCCAGCAACTGTCCAGAATCACCATGACGCCTATATCTGCCGCGAGCACTGACGCTGAACTGATGGCCGAGATCTCTCGCCGACGCTGGCCGTGGGGTTGGATCATCGCTGGGCTTGTGGTGCTGTTGGCCGTCGGCGGCGTTGTGTGGTCGCGCCGAACCGCAAAGCCCGTTGCTACCAAGTACATGACGGCCAAAATTACGACCGGGGAGGTCATCGAGACGATCGAGGCCACCGGGACCGTGCAGCCTATGCAACAGGTGCTTGTCGGCTCGCAGGTGTCCGGTCGAGTATTGCGCGTGTTGACCAATTTTAATCGGCACGTCCACGTCAATGAGCTGCTGGCTGAGATTGATCCTGAGCCGTTTCAGGCGCGGATCAACGAGGCTCGTGCAAGTGAAGCGAGCGCACGCGCACAATTGGCCCGATCCCGAGCAGATTTGACCGCACGAGAGCGGGATTTTGCACGGGCAAGCAACCTGCGAGCGCAGGGGCTTAACTCACAAGCTGAGCTGGACACAGCCCTTGGGGCGCGCGATCTGTCCCGAGCGGGAGTGCAAGTCTCGCTCGCCGAGCTGACTCGCACTGCGGCCACGATGGCCAACGCGCGCTCACAGCTGGCGCTGACGAAGATCTATTCACCCATTGATGGCTTGGTGATCTCGCGGCAGATTGAGCCGGGACAAACGGTCGCGTCGAGCCTGCAATCTCCCACGTTGTTTGTGATTGCTGAGGATCTCACGCGGATGCGGGTGATGGCCGATGTGGATGAAGCGGATGTCGGGCGGATGCATGAGGGGATGACCGTTGAGGCGCGTGTAGATGCTTTTCGCGGGGATCAATTTAGGGGTCGAGTGACTGAGCTGAGGTTTGGTCCCACAACGACACAAGGGGTGGTGACTTATCCGGCGGTGATTGAGGTTCCGAACCCAGAGCTGAAGTTGCGACCCGGGATGACGGCGACGGTGGTGGTGACGACCGCGCGATTGCCCTCTGCGATGCGCGTGATCAACGCAGCCCTTCGGTATCGCCCAGCGCGCAATCCCGACGGTGCGGGTCGTGCTCGAGACGGAGGTGCACCACGATCGCCGGGGTCGGGATCGGGGCGAGGTGCCGAAGACGATCCACGGATGGGACGGCTCTACGTGTTGCGCAACGGTGTCCCCGAAGCAATCCGCGTGCGCACTGGGATAAGTGATGGGACCAACACCGTTGTAGAGCCACTTCAACCAGGTGAATTGCACGACGGAATGGACATCGTAACCGACGAAGTGGACGAGTCACGGCCCGGCGGAGCGCGCCCTCCAAGCGGTGGCGGCCGCCGGATGTTCTAACCCACCATGGAGAACGAACCATCCGCAGTCATTCAGCTTGAGGGTATTGAGCGTGTCTATGCCCAAGGCGAGATCATCTGTCGCGCGCTCAAAGGTGTGTCCCTGCGGATTGACTCTGGCGAATTTGTCTCCATCGTGGGTCCTTCGGGATCGGGCAAATCCACCCTGATGAACACGCTTGGCTGCCTAGACACTCCGACCCGCGGTCGCTATCAACTCGCGGGCGTCGATGTGGCTGGGCTGGGACCCGACGCGCGCGCCATTGTACGCAATCGACTGTTGGGTTTTGTCTTTCAGGGCTTCAATTTGTTGGCCCGCACAACGGCGCTTGAAAACGTCGAACTGCCGCTGATTTATCGGGGAGTTGCGACCAAAGAGCGGCAGCTTAGGGCGATCAAAGCGCTCCGTTTGGTGGGCCTCGCCGATCGACTGCGCAACACTCCGGCGCAGCTCAGCGGAGGGCAGCAACAGCGCGTCGCGATTGCCAGGGCGCTTGTCACAGAGCCGCGAGTCCTGCTTGCCGATGAGCCCACCGGAAACCTCGACTCCCGCACCACTGAAGACATCCTGGCCCTCTTGCAAAAGCTCAACGATGAAGACGGGCTGACCATTGTGATCGTGACCCACGAGCCCGAGGTCGCTGCCTGTACCAAGCGAACCATCACCGTGCGTGACGGGCTGATTGTGAAGGATGAGCTGGTCGAGAATCGCAGAATTTTGCACGTGCCCAACGCACCAGAGGTCACACCATGATCATGTTTTGGATGCCCATAAGGCTAGCGTTGTTATCGCTTATTCGCAATAAAGTTCGTGCTCTCTTGACCGTCCTAGGGATCTTGATCGGCGTCGCATCGGTGGTGGCAAGCTCGGCGATTGGCGCCGGGGCAAAGGACAAGATTGAAGCGCAATTTGCCTCCCTGGGCGTGAATATGCTCATGATCTGGCCTGGGGCCACTGCGTCGGGTGGAGCGCGCGGGGCAGCGGGGAGCGCGAGTGGGCTGTCGGCGGACGACGCGCGAGCGATCTCGCGTGAGGTTCCGAGTGTTGCGGCGTGTGCGCCGACGTTGAGCGCAGCTGCACAGGTGGTCGCTGGGTCGCACAACTGGTCCACACGTGTGACAGGGACCACACAAGATTTTTTCGCGGTGAGATCCTGGCGGATTACCGAAGGGTCATCGTTTACCGACGCGGATGTCAGGGTGAGCGCGAAGGTGTGCATCATCGGGACGACCGTACGCCGCGAGCTGTTTGGGACTGAGTCTCCCGTTGGCAGCACCATGCGGTTGGGCCGAATGCCGTGTGTGATTCTAGGCGTGTTAGAGAGCAAAGGTCAGTCAGGCTTTGGGCAAGATCAGGACGACATTGTTGTGGTCCCGCTGAGCACTTTTCGCACACGTGTATCGCGACGTCCTGGCAATGAAGTGGGCTCAATCGTGGTGAGCGCCAGAGCGCCAGAGTTAACGGCTCGCGCGGACGCCGCCATCACGAGCTTGCTTCGGCAGAGGCACCGCCTGGGGCCTGGCGAAGAGAATGATTTTTCTGTGCGAAACATGGCCGATATTGTGAAGAGCTTCGACGAGCAGCGCGCGGCTATCTCTATGCTGTTGTTGATCGTGGCGTCGATCTCGCTCTTGGTCGGCGGCATTGGCGTGATGAACATCATGCTCGTGAGCGTCACCGAACGCACCCGCGAGATCGGGATTCGTCTCGCCATCGGCGCTCGCGCCAAGGACA
>JANNCG010000454.1:0-3595 GCA_031386385.1 Myxococcales bacterium | reverse complement strand
CGCGGTCACGACGCTCTCGAGGACTTCACGAAAAGAGGGCATCCCAAACCGGCGCTCAAGCGGAAAGTACGTCCCCCCCACAATCGGCTCGCGCTCTGGCGTCAGAAACATCGACAGTGGCCAACCCCCCGCACGACGTTGCAGCACTTGGTGCGCGAGCTGGTAGATCTGATCGATGTCCGGACGCTCTTCGCGATCCACCTTGATGCTGATGAAATGCTCGTTCAAATAGTTTGCGGTCTCGACGTGCTCGAAGCTCTCGTGCTCCATCACGTGACACCAATGACAAGCGCTGTAGCCGACGGACAAAAAGACGAGTTTGTTCTCGTTTTTTGCTCGCAAAAACGCCTCGTCGCCCCAGGGATACCACGCCACTGGGTTGTCTTGGTGCTGCAACAGATACGGAGACTTTTCGTCTCGAAGCCGGTTGCTCATGCCGCGCGACGAGCTCGCACAAATTCGACAAGTGTTCGTGTGTGCGAAGCAGTCACGGCTCCGAACCCACCGACCACGCGAGCGCCGCGACCCACGCAGGTCACGAGGTTCACGGCGAAGCGCTCTGGAGACAGATCAGTCCCGACATGAATCCGGACCCCGAAGAGCAAACCAGAGCCGCATGTCTCAGCGGTCTCTAACGCAGCTAGAAGTGTTTCGAGCGAATTGGCGCTCAAAATGACGAGCTGCGCTCCCGCTGCGGCGCACAGCTTGAGTGCCAAAGCGAGCTCAATGCCGTCTTCAGTGTGGGTAGCGCTTCGGCAAGCGATGACCACCCACACAGGACAATGCGCAGCGCCGGAGGCCGCAGCCGTCGCCGCGATGGACTCTGCGAGTGTGGGCATGGCCTCGACAAACAAAAGCTCGGCGTTGGAGGCAACCAAGCGCTCGACTTGCTCGCGGTGCTCTTCGTGGGCCGTTTTGAGCGCAATCCGGTCGCGCTCGATACCCAGCGGGCCAAGCGTCGCGGCGACCAATACGGGGTGGTCTGCCCTCGCCGCTTCATCCTGCGCCAAATCAAGGGCACGGTGCGTCATGGCCGAAGCGCGCATGGAGAATCCTCCGCGACTCAGGACGCGCACGGTGGTTCCGTGAGTGAAAGAAGCCACAATGTCAGCACCCGCGACGATCGCTTCGCGATGTGCCATAGCGACAACATCGGGAGCATCTCGAGCGACCGTTGCGTCACCGAGCGGACCCGTCGGGTGATAACCCAATCGCGCAAGGCAGGTAGAACTCTCAGCTTCCATCACCAGCGTCGCCCCTCGTGCCAGGCGCGCGATGACGGGATGTATGTTGGCCATGCGAATAAAACCATCATCACACAAAACGGCCCGTGTCTCCACGTAGATTCTGAGGTTCTAGTTCACGGCGAAAATTCTAGGTAAATATCGAGAACTGTTGCGGGACCGTTTACCTTTGGGGTCGTGTGTGTGTAGGGTTCGCCCCTACGATGTCTGTCCGCAAAATCGTTGCAGGTTCTTTGTCCAGTTTGCTTTGTCTAAGCGCGATTTCTTCAACCGCCCACGCCCTGACGATCGCACGAGTCACGCGCCACGGGTACATTATGGTGGACGAGCCTGATGCCCTCACGCCGTACGAGGGTCGGGCGCCGCAAAACAGCACACAGAACACTTTTTCATTTCTTGCTGAGATTACGCAGCTAATCGCAGACACACCCAACGCTCCTCGGGGTCGTTATGTGGCGATCATGCAGACGATCAACGAGCAGTCTGTCCTCGCTTATTATCTCGGCGTCCGCAACGATACTCGCGGGATCGGACAGCGGAGCCCGATCAACAACCGGGATGAGATTTACGACCTCAATCGCTTCGCGAACACCGCGTTTCCGGTGACGGGGTTTGTGTTCTTAAACACGTACCAATACTACTCAACAGAGGGCAGCGACTTCGGCAAGTACCTTATTTGCACCCAAGAATTTGGCCATCGATTCGGTACGTTCGTCCGCAATCCACCGCAACCTGGCGCGCCAATGATCATCCCTGATGCCGGGACGGACGCGTCGGTCGAAGATGGAGGCGACGCCATGGTAGAGGATGGCGCAGTCGACGCGGGTGCTCCTATGGATGCTCCGGATCCGCCGCCTATGGGACCGGACCTCATCCCGACGGCGCTGCTTGGCCGACAGACCGCTCACTGGAGCTACTTCGTTCACTCTGAGGGCTCTCCCATGGAAGGCAACAACTGGAACGAGATCATGCCTGGTGTTTTTCGCACAGAACGCCCCTCGTTTAAGTTTCATCCCATGGATTTGTACATCATGGGACTGCTCGAACCACGGCAGGTTCGACCCTTCTATTTGATCGCTGAGCCCGACACCATGAACCAGCGTGAGCAGGGCGGCGGGCGGCTCAATCCTGCGTCGGGTCCAGAGTACAGCGGGCGCAACATCACCATTCGGGGGCGGCGAGTTCCAGTGACCATTGACGACATTATTCGTGCGAATGGACCGAGGATTCCTGCGGCGGTGACCGTCGCGCCGAGCTATGGCGTTGACGGTGGTGCCGTAGGAGACGCCGGGATTGTCATGCGCCCTGGCGATCTTGATGTGATTTGGGTTTTGCTCACCACACAAGAGCGCGTCGGTGACTTTTTGGCCCGCGATTTTGATCGCGCGATTGAATCATGCAGTGACGGCTATGCTTTCGCAACCGACGGTCGCTCAGTGCTTACTCCGCAGGTGGTGACCGTTCGTGACGCGGGAGTGACGGTCGATGTTCAAGACGCGAGCGCCGACACCGGAGCGCGTGTCACCGATGCCGCTGTCGACGGCGCGACCGGTGACGCCGATGCGACAAGCTTTCGACTTGGTGGTGGCTGCGCGTGCCGCACAACGGTGGCAACCCACTCACAGCGAACACCCTTCAATGCCGCGGCGTTTACGCTGGCTTCAATGGTGTTAGCCACGACGATTCGTCGCAAAAAATCCAAGAAAAACTAAGATCTCTTGGCGAATGCGCATGCGTGAAGAAGTTCGCTCGCTTGACGCTCTCACCGCACACTGCGCCTGCTCCCCTCAGTGGATCGAGCGCATCGAAACAAGCGACCCGGTACTCCAAGCGGTGCGTCTCGCGCACGACGTACAAACAGACCCTGAGGACGACCCCCTCGAAGAGTACAACACGCAAGTTGACGCGGTCGTCCATTCACCCAATCATACTCCCAATCATGCACGCAACGAGCGCATGAAGACCGCGACCGCTTGGCTGCATCGCCATGCCATGAGCACTGAGATCACCCCCGACACAGTCAGCGGTTGGATGAACATGGTGCTGGAAAAATCCACGCATAGCGATCTTCGCTCCACTCTCGCTTACTCTCGTGGAGGCCGGCTAGTGCACAGCGAGCTGGCGAGCGAGCAATGGACCCAGTCGCTGACGCAATGGACAAGTACATCGTGCTCACCCTATATCGCAGCGGCGGGTCTTTATCTGGACACCATTTTTTTTCATCCCTTTAACGACGGCAACGCGCGGCTGGCCCGAGGGCTTTTGCTCTGGCACCTACGCCGATCGCGAGTCGCCTTGCCCTCGCTCGCGATGATCATCGCGCTTCCCAAGCGACCCGGAAATGTTGACGA
>JANNCG010000448.1:0-3081 GCA_031386385.1 Myxococcales bacterium | reverse complement strand
GACCGTGCGTTCGCTCAACAAGGACAAAGAGCTAGCTCCGTTGCGTGCGCTTCCGGGTGCAGCCGATCGTCTTGAGTTTATCGAGGCGGATCTGCTCACGCCCGGGGCGTTTGATCTCGCCGCCGAAGGCTGTGATTTTATCATGCACACCGCGAGCCCCTATGCGCTCAATGCGAAGGACCCACAGAGAGACCTGGTGGATCCTGCGGTGATGGGCACCCGCAATGTGCTGTCGGCGGCGAAAAAATCCGGGACAGTTCGGCGCGTAGTGTTGACCTCTTCCATGGCCGCGATCACCGATGAGCCCGAGAGCGATCACGCCCTTACCGAGGCCGACTGGAACACCAAATCCACCCTTGAGCGCAACCCCTACTACCTGTCAAAGACCTTGGCCGAAAAAGCGGGATGGGACTATATGGCCAGCGAAAAACCGGAGTTTTCGCTCGTGGTGATCAATCCGTTTTTGGTCATTGGCCCCTCTTTTGTGAGCAACTTAAACCCCTCGAACCAGCTGTTTGTAGACCTGCTTGCGGGCACATACCCCGGGATCATGAACCTCACCTGGGGCTTTGTTGACGTACGTGACGTGGCAGACGCGCACATCCGCGCGATGGAAAATCGTATGGCTCATGGTCGGTACATTTGTGCCGGTGAGACCATCGCGATGCGCTCTCTCGTCGAGCTGCTCAACGCAGAAGGCTGGGACAAAGGACACAAGCTGCCGAAGCTCGGGATGGACTGCGCTGTCGGAGATTTTACGGTGAAGCTGTCTTCGTACCTGCAGCCGAAGGGCGTGGGGTCGTATCTGCGGACGCATGTGGGGAGGGTTCCGCGGTATGACACGAGCAAGATTCAGGGTGAGCTGGGACTTAAGTTTCGCCCCGCGCGTGAGTCCATCTTAGACACCCTCGCCGACCTCTCCCGATGGAACCACATCACCGCCAAATCTTCCTGAACCTCCGAGCGGTACAATGCCCCGTCGATCCTCTTGGGTTGACGAAACATCTGATAAATGACTGGCAAATGAGCTACTCAGCAGGTGAATGACCACGCCGGTGCGCATCAACTAAGCTATCATCTGTGCCCCATTGGTGCTCACGCAAACAGAACAAAACACCATAGCAGAACAGTCTAAACTGTTCGTCATTCACGCGCGCACACGCCCCCATCCAGAGCCCACCCCAAAGCCCACCGCTGAGTCATCTACCAACGTTCGGCTGCAGGTCCCTGAGGCCGTGCAGTACCACTCTCACCCCGTCGACACCCAGCCGGTCACTGAGAGCTTTGTTGCAGTGCTGTGCACCATGAGCCCTCCAGCAGGGCTTGCGGTGAGGGGCCCCCTGCAAGCCCTCGCGTGGGTGCAGGACAACGGCGACAAAGTGACCTGCACTCACTTCGATCCGATGACATTTTCACGGATAGAATCCAGGATCCATGCGATCGCGAGCAACTCCTCCCAGCAGCGAGATCCCCTTGCAAGCGAGCGCACCGCCCGCGCTGTTGCGGCCAGCGGCGAGTGGGCGCTGTCCCTGTGGCGGCGCACGGTCTCTATCCACGAGCGACACTGGGAACGTGCCATCGCGCAAGTCGCGCTTCGGGGGCAGCAGCTTGTCGATGAGGCTCCAGCGCAGCGACGCTCGATCGTCGCGCAGCGGGTGCAGTCCGCGATTGAACTCACCCATGAGAGCGAGCAGCTTGAGCTTGTCCTTCGCCCAGTCTCCGCCATCGTTGTGCAGAGCACAGTTGAGACTCAGACACACACATTACAGAGCGCGCCGAGCACGCAGGACACTCCTCAATTGACCGTAAATTTGCAGACAGAGTTTGCGCCGTTGTTTGACACAGTTCGCTGGCCGAGCTGTGTCCTGTGCGCCAAACAACAGCAGGGCTGGGCGCTCTGCACGCTGTGCCAAGCGGCGCGCTGCACCGCGTGCTGCAAGCGCTGCGATGGTTGCCAAAGCGAGCTGTGCATCCGCTGTGCACCAGGAGCACGCTGCCCCAAATGTGGACTCGCAAGATTGCGACAAAGGACAGTGATCGGATGACCGAGTTAAATACCGTCGAGTCCCTGTTGGCCGAAGGCCTCGCAGAGCGCGCGCTGGTGATGGCACAGCAGGCTGTGACCGAGTCACCGGACAACGCAGAGGCGCAGTCTGTTCTGGCTCGCGCGCTGTTTTATTCAGGCCAGGGTACTGCTGCGATTTTCGCAGCCGAGCGTTCGACCAAGCTTGCGCCAAAAGACCCCACCCTCTGGGCACGCTTGGGGGGACTGTACGCCGCAAACACTCGGCTCGAAGAAGCGCGAACGGCGTGTGAAAAAGCACTCTCTCTCGACCCCGACAACACGATGGGGCTGCTTAACCTCGCGCAGACCCTCGCCTCGCTTGAGC
The DNA here is from genome assembly GCA_031386385.1 of Myxococcales bacterium. Classification (GTDB taxonomy): domain Bacteria; phylum Myxococcota_A; class Polyangia; order Polyangiales; genus JANNCG01. Next base: position 691 of record JANNCG010000448.1, on the reverse strand, counting down.
TTCGCACAGAGGCCCAGGCAACGCTTGAGCGACTCGCGGAGGTCGCGACAGGCTCATCGCTCGACCCCTCGATCCGCGACGCGGCGCTGTCGGTCACCGCGAGGGTAAGCCACGGCGATGCGCGCGACTTGCTTGAGCGGCGCTTTCGCGACGCCTCGGCACACAGCAGGCCGGTGGTGAGTGTCCTGCGCAGAAACGGTCCACGGATGGCCTCGAGCGCTCAAGAGAGCACGCTGCAAAGACTCGGCCGGGACCTCACGCAGCTCGCACGCGCGCAAAAGCTCGACCCCGTCACGGGACGCGACCACGAGATCGAGTCGATGATGTTGATCCTGTCGCGCAGAAAAAAGGCAAACCCCGTCTTGGTCGGCGAACCCGGGGTCGGAAAAACCGCGTGCGTCGAGGGCCTTGCGCAGCGGATCGCGCGGGGTGATGTGCCGGCAGCGTTGCGATCTGCCCGTGTGATCGAACTCTCAATGGCGTCTATATTTGCAGGGAGTTCACTGCGCGGTGAGCTTGAGAGTCGCGTGCAAACTCTGCTCGCAGAGCTGCGCGAAGACCGCTCGACCATCGTGTTTATCGATGAGATCCACACGCTTGTCTCGCCGCAGTCCCAGGGTGATCTTGGCCTCGCTGAGATGCTCAAACCGGCGCTTGCCAGGGGAGAGCTGTCGCTGATCGGCGCGCCGTT
>JANNCG010000428.1:0-6127 GCA_031386385.1 Myxococcales bacterium | reverse complement strand
AACGGCGCGCTCGTGGCCTACGACCTCGCGACCGGCGCGCAGAAGTGGAAAGCCGCCGGGGCCAGTCCCTCCTACGCCTCGCCGGTGTTGATGACCGTCGGCGGCGTGAAACTGATCGTCGCGCAAACGGAGTCGAAGCTCATCGCCATCAAGGTACTCTTTCTCTAACAACACGCTCGCGATGTGCTCAAGCTGGGGCCTTCGCGCTTCGAGCACAGCCCGCGCAGACGCCTCGCCCTCTTCCACCAGTCGGCGCACCTCAAGGTCCAGTGAGTCCGCGATATTCTCGCCGTATTCGCCGGTGGATCGCTCGTCGCCCGTTAAGTACACCTGACGCCGCGAGGTGTACGAAATGGGTCCCATCTTCTCGCTCATTCCGTATTCAGTGACCATCGCCCGAGCAATCGTCGTCGCCTGCGAGAGGTCATTCGATGCGCCCGTCGAGAGATCACCGAAGATAATCCGCTCGGCGGCACGGCCACCCATGGCGCCTGCAATCATGGACTTGAGATCTTGCTCCGTCGAGATCTGCATGTCCTCTTTGGGCATGTGACGAACGTACCCGCCGATTCCCATTCCACGCGGAACGATCGAGATCCGCGCGGTCTTAGATCCACCAGGAAGCACCTCGCCCACAATGGCGTGTCCCGACTCATGAAAAGCAATTCGGCGACGAACAGCCTCCGGAATCACACGGGACTTTTTCTCTAAGCCAATCCCAACGCGATCGATCGCCTCAACAATGTGCTCACGACGGACCGCGGGCAAATCTTTGCGAGCCGCGAGCAGGGCACCTTCGTTAATAATGTTGGCTAGATCCGCGCCTGCAAAACCAGGGGTTCGTGCGGCGATGTCGGCCAAATCAACGTCGGGATCCAAAATCACGTCTTTGGCATGGACCCGTAGAATGGCCTCACGGCCTTTGCGATCAGGCGGATCAACGAGGACCTGACGATCAAAACGGCCCGGACGCAACAGTGCTTGATCAAGGATCTCAGGGCGGTTGGTCGCCGCCATAATGATCACGCCCTTGTTGGTCTCAAAGCCATCCATCTCAACGAGCAGTTGGTTAAGCGTTTGCTCACGCTCTTCGCTTCCACCAGGAATGCCACCATTGCGCGATCTACCGAGCGCATCAAGCTCGTCGATAAACACAATGCACGGAGCGCTCGCTTGCGCTTGCTCAAACAAGTCACGCACACGAGCAGCACCAACGCCGACAAACATCTCGACAAACTCGCTGCCAGAGATGTTAAAAAATGGCACAGCCGCTTCGCCAGCAACAGCTTTCGCGAGCAGTGTTTTGCCCGTCCCAGGCGGCCCCACGAGCAACACTCCCTTAGGAATTTTAGCGCCCAATCGGGTAAACCGCTCGGGGTTCTTTAAGAACTCTACAATCTCTTCAAGCTCCGCTTTGGCGTCATCCACACCTGCGACGTCGGCGAAGCGCACCTTCACATCCGAGTCGCTCGCGAGCTTGCCTCGGCTTTTGCCGAAGGCCAACACGCCCGACTGCTGCATCTGAATGCGCTTCACAAACATGCGATAGCCCATCACCACGATCATCATGATGCCCAGGAAGATCACGACGTTCATGACCATCCCGCGGTGGTCTTCGAGTGCAGAATAGCGCACGTCGTTTTGCTCTAGCATCTGCAGCAGCTCTCGGTCCTCCGCGACACGAACAACCTCGAAGTCGCCAGAGGTTCCGCCGCGGATCGGGACGGTGATGGCGGGCTGGCCGGTGGCGGGTGTGCCTGCGGTGGTCGCATGTGGAGGCGTCGGAAGCGCTGCGGACCTTGGACGCAAGTGACCACGAATGGTCTGCTCGCCGATGGCGACCGAGGCGACCTCGTGCTGGCGGATCCCGCGCTTGAACTCCCCGTACGCAATCTGCGGCAACCCTGTGCGTTTATTGAGGTAATTCACCATCAAAAGCACGCCAAGGACCAGCAATATCATGCTGAGCAGCCCGCGATTGCGTCGAGTGTTCTCTTCTTCTTCAGGGTCGGGCTTATCCGTCCGTGGTGCGCGCTTGGGCGGCATCTCGTTTTCGTTGCGTGGGTCCTGATCAGCCATTCGAGGTTGCTCCGTCTTGTGCCAAAGGAAGACGACGCTTTTTCGCAAGCTCGCCGTTGAGTGCCAGCTGTCCACACGCAGCGGCGATATCGTCGCCACGCTGGATTCTGACGTAAGCACCCAAACCTAGGGTCCTAAGTTGTGATTGAAATGCGTCTACTTGTTGGTCAGTCGGCATTTGGTGGGGCGAATCCTCCACAGGATTCATCGGAATCAAATTAACTTTGCAGCGTACATTGCGCAAAAGGCTCACCAACGCGCGCGCTTGGGCCACGCTGTCGTTGACGCCTCGGATAAGTGTGTATTCAATAGTGATTCTACGCCGCGGCGCCATGGGATATTTTTCAAGGGCTGTGATCAGCTCACGCAACGGATAGCGTCGGTTGATGGGCATAATGGACGATCTGAGGTCATCATCGGGCGCGTGTACCGAAACCGCCAGCGTCACCTGGCCCTTAAAATCTTCGCCAAGCTTGTAGATCTCAGGGACGAGCCCCGAGGTTGAGACCGTGACACGCCGAGACGATAGGGCGATCCCGTCGTGATGGAGCAGCAATTTGAGCGCGCGGGACACGTTGCCGTAGTTGTGCAGCGGCTCTCCCATACCCATAAACACCACGTTGCGCAGGGCCTCGTCGGGGCTGAGAAACTTTCGGCCGTGAAGCACCTGCGAGATGATCTCACCTGCGGTGAGGTTGCGCTTGAGCCCAGCGATTCCAGACGCGCAGAAGGTGCAACCCATGGCGCAGCCCACTTGGGAAGAGATGCACTGGGTGACGCGCTTGGCGGGGGGCCGTTCGGGGTTGGCACCACGGGTATCAAGCGGCTCGTCGTCGGTTTTATCGTCTCCGCTGTCGGCGTCGTCAGGATCTTCGCCGGCCAACGGGGGAATCAATACCGTCTCGACCGTACCGCCGCGGGCAAAATCGATGAGGGCCTTTTGCGTGCCGTCGTCGGAGCGGTGCACGAGCGAGACGGTGCTCGGCATAGAGAGTCCGGCGGTCTCTAACAGCGCGCGAAGAGGGCGCGAGAGGTCTGTCATTTCAGCGGGATTCGCAATCCCACGGCGCTGAATCCAGCGAAACACCTGCTGGGCTCTAAAAGTCCGCTCGTTGTTTGCGCGAAGAAATTCTTCCCACTCCGCAGGCAACCACGCGACCGCCTCGGTGGGATCGAAATCAGCAGTACTCACAATGGACTCTCAACGTGTTCAACCAATGGGTGCACCAAAACAACAACTCACTCTGCCGAAGTTCTACCATGTAATTGGTTGGACGGACCCAAAACCCCGCCCGGCGGGTGGGGAAAATCGCTCGTGGTCAACAACGATGTCTGGTGGCAGAAAAGGCATGAATGAGACGGCGACGGTTTCAAGCAATTTTGCTCTCGTTTTTCACCACGACAGCGGTGGCGTCTGTGGGTGCTGCGCAGCAGAGCTTCTTTAATGTTCCGGCTGGGGAGATCGCCTCATCGGGGCGACTTTTTGCGCAGGCGCAGAACAATTTTACTCGCGAGCGCGGCGAGCTAAACCTCACGGTCGACTTGGGAATCAGCAGCTTTTTCGAGGTGGGATGCAACATTTTTCACGTCCCTTTTTACGACATTTCCACGGCGCCATTTGCTGGCACCGTCGACTCAGCCACAACGTTGAACGCGAGCTTTCTCGCCAAACCGTTGCCGTGGATTCGACTTACCGTTGGCGCTCAGGCCGGCATGGGCTGGCGTGGGATGACCACCGGTGCGGTGCCAGTCGTAGAGGGTTGGGCCCTCGCGAGATTTGACGTGTTCGGCGAGCGTCTTCGCATGATTGCGGGCGGATATGCTGGGACAATCTCAGCGCTCGGGACTGGGTGGCCGGCGGGACCGATGGCCGGAGTAGAGGTTGTGGCGATCCGCGACCGGTTGCATTTTATGGGCGACTGGATCATTGGACTCAACAGCGCCAGCGTCGCGGTCCTCGGGGTGGTGGCTCTGCTTCCGGCCGGAACCCAGATTTCAGCAGGGCTGCAAGTCCCGTCGCCCAATAGCGGCAACGCGTTGGGTGGGGTGTTAGAGCTCACCTACGTCCCCGAGGGGAGCAGCAGAACTCCTGACACCGACGAAGATCAATCCCCCGTTGAGCAACGATCCGCTCCGCAACAACCCGCGACAACCGCCCGCAGTCATCACAACACCAACACCACTGGGTGAGTGTAACCAATCATGCTCCGTGGTTTGCTGGTCGTGCGCCGAGCTGCTTAACGCACGATGGGGTTTAGCGTCGTGAGCTCATAGCGCACGCGCAATGGGGTTGTTGAGACCTCCGCTGGGATGGCCGGGGCAGAGGCTCCGTCGACTGCGTGTTGCACGTTTCGGTCATAACCCGCGATGCCAGAATGCCTGGAAAAACGCTCGATATGCAGCGTTCCATTGGTCTCTACCCGAAGCTCGACGATCATCGTCCCCTGCCGCAACGCCAGCGCGTCTTCTTCTGGAAAAGCGTCCCGCGTGAGCGCCCCGAGCCTGCGCCGAAGCTGCAAAAAATAGCGCCGATAGCGCTGATCTGGAGACGAGAGCGAGAGGATTCCGTCGCCTTCGCCAAACGCGCGCGCTTGTCCGCCTTCGCCAAACCCACCGCCGGAGCCCGCGTGACCTCCACCACCCACGCCGCCAACGCCAGCACCATTTTCAGCCCCGTCATGGACAGATGCGTTGAGCACGCTTGTCGCCATGCTGGTGGCAAGGGCGGCTGTGTCCACATCGTCTTGCGGTCTGGCCTGCGTGTTTTCGCTCGTGGTGCTCGCGTGCCCGTGTTGCACATTGGGCTGCATAAATGCAGTCACTCCTCCGGCTCGTGCGCTGCTTCCATGCGTCTGCAGTGTGCCGGCGGTCACCCGCTCGACGGTCCCTTGTGTCTGGGGTTGTTGCTCGGGGCGAGTGGTCCCGCGCTCGGGATCGAGCAACACCGTGCGCGAGGCACCGTTGATCGCCGCCAACCCCGCGCGGGTCTGCGCGCCCATCGCTGGCACTACATTCGCCTGCGGAACCCTAAACCACAGCTCCCCATGCGAGATCGACACCCACGCGTGATCGCCCTCGTTGGGAGTCCTTCGATCGTTCTGCCACGACGCCCGCTGGCGAGATGTCCGCAACCGCTGCACCTGGTCTGCGCTGAGCGTGTTTTGCAAATCCGTGGATAAATTCACGCTCTCTGAGCGATGAGAGAGCAGTCTACCGCGCTCAAGCGAGCGAGCATCCCCGCCCTCTCCACGCTCAGAAGAGTCAATATTCTGCGCGCTACGAACACCTCCCAAACGGGGCTGTGGGATCGGTGTTACGACTCGAACGCCTCCATCATTTTGCGCTTGCTCTGGGATGTTGGGCAGAGTGAGCGCCGAGGGCATGAGCTCAAGCTCAAGTCCCACGGTCGTTGTTGTGTGTGGACTGGGCTCGGCCTTCGTGGCCACGGCTGCGCCCAGTAGACTCGCATGAACGAGTACTGAAGTGAGCCACCACCAGCGCGCGCTACGAAACACGATGCGTTGAGTGTAAGCCATTCCAACGCAAAGTCGCGCACCGGAGCGAATGGTGACCCTGAATTCACCCAACGTCCCCAAACACCCATCAAATCACCGCGCAAATCGCTGCCGACTACTGCATTCCAACGCAACGAAAGGCCGGATATTCGGGCCCAAAGCACACGCGAAATTGCATCTGGCAGCTAGGCATATTGGCCTGCCGTTGCACGCACGCTTGAAAAGCGGCTTGGTGTGTTCCGCACTCGCGCATGAGGCAGGCCTCGTCGTTTTCGGGGCACGTTGAGTTGGTGAGACAGTCTGCGAAGGTCATCCACTGCATGGGACAGCACTCGGTCTGGGCGTCGAACACACACGATTCACAAGCGGGATTGACTTGAATGCAACCCGCTTGGCACATCACGTTTGCGCCGCAATTGCAGATGCAATCGTGGACCATGAGCCCACATCGACCCGGCATGATCATCACGTCAATAGGCTCGCTTGGTCTGTCGTCCACCGCCGTCACGCCATCGCCGCGCACAAAGGTATCT
>JANNCG010000420.1:0-9032 GCA_031386385.1 Myxococcales bacterium | reverse complement strand
GGCAACGCATGTGACCCCTGCCCCATGACGCCCAACCCCGGAGGCGCGATGTGTCCAGGCATGACACTGACCATTCCACAGGTGCGCAACCCGATGTCTCCCATGAGGCCCACGATGGGACAGTCGCTCACCCTTAACGGCAACATTGTTGTGGGAATCAAGGGCATGGGGACGACCTTTGGGTTCTTCGTGCAAGATCCAATGGCCAATGATTTTGCAGGTATTTATATCTACACGGGCAACGTGCGTCCTACGGTAAACGTCGGTGATATCGTCAACGCCTCAGGCTCGTTCACAACCTTTCAGGGACTCGAGCAACTCGATGTTCGCATGGGTCGAGTGATGGCCATGGGTATGGGGGCGGTGCCTGCTCCAATTGTGGTGACACCTGCAGACATTCGTACGGGCGGTCCTCGCGCGATGAATCTTCAGTCCATGTTGCTGCGAGTCAACATGGTCACATGTACGGGCGCCACACCTGCGATGGTGGACGGGATGAGTATTGCGACGGACTTCTTGGTAGGACTCAACGCAATGGACGCGAACAGTCTGTTGATCACGAGCTTTATTGCGAGCAATTTAACTGTCCCTCCAGCGGTGCGCGCGACCATGGGCCAGACGTTTATGTCCATCACCGGTGTGGGCTATGCGTTTGGAATGCAAAACAAGCTGGCACCACGCACCCTGATGGACGTGCAATAACTCCTTCGCGCTACTCGTATTCGATCTGCGCTTTTTTGACCCGCTCGCGCAGCGCAGCCCGTGACAAAGAGGTCGCTCGAGCCAGCGCCGAGATGCTTCTTCCTACGGAGTTGTACATCACAAGCAGCGCCTTTCCATTCGGAATGGCCTTCTTCTGTGCGCGGCGAAAGGTCTCATACTGCACTGCTTCTGCGACCAACTGCTCAAGTGAAACCAGTGACGGAGTCTCTTCAGCAACCTCGACCTCGACTGCAACGGCGGTCTCCAACGGCGGCGGCGGAATGGTGGACGGAGTGCTTACTGTGTTGATCTCTGCAGAGTCCACCACGCCCAATGATCCAATATGCTCTGGGCCAATACGCGCCGCGGGGGCCTTCGAAGCCGCACGACGAAGGACCGCCAAGAGCTCTCTCACGTTGCCAGCCAAGAGTAGCTCAGCAGTAAAAAGACTGTCTTATCTTCCAGAATCAAAGGGCGCTCAAGCTCTCTCCCCACACGCTCACAGAGCTTCTTCGCCAGCGCTGGAAGGTCTTCGAGCCTCTCTCTGAGCGACGGAACCACCAGCTCATGCCCACGCACGCGAAAGAGAAGATCGGCTCGAAACCGCTCTTCTCTCACCATCCGATCCACATCACGATGGGTGGCACAAACAAACTTGCACTGTGCGGTCTGTGTTTGCTCTCCACCCACGCGTCGATACTCGCCAAGCTCTAAAACTCGCAACAGTTTGGCTTGCTGTGTGAGCGGCAGATCCCCCACTTCATCAAGAAATAGCGTGCCTTTGTCAGCTTGTTCAAAAGCCCCCTTTCTGCGCGTGTTCGCACCGGTAAAAGCACCTCGCTCGTGACCAAACAACTCGCTCTCAAACAACGTCTCGGGGATCGCCGCAGCGTTAAGACTCACCCACGATCCACTGCGACGAGACAGCCTATGCACAGCCTGAGCAACGAGCTCTTTGCCCGTTCCGCTCTCGCCTCGTATCAACACAGGATATGGAGTGCTCGCGGCTTGAGCCACCTGCCGACGAAGCTGTTTCATCACCTCGCTGTCTCCTGACAGCGCCTCGTGATCGTTGCTTAACCCCTTCGGCGCGACGCCCTCGCTCGGTACACAACGAATCACGGTTCGTCCAATGCTCAGCACGCTCCCTGGTTGAAGTTGCGCTCGTTGAGTTCGTACACCGCTGAGAAACGTCCCATTTGTGCTCTCTTGATCAATGATCTCCCAGCCCTCGTCCGAGCACACAATCTTGGCGTGAAGCTGACTGACAGAGGGGTCAAAAATGGGCAACTCGCAGCGCTCAGAACGCCCGATGCGAATGGACTCAGTCCCCAGCATCCACCGTTTGCCATTCTCAAACTCAAGCGTCAGGCCCTGCTGCACAACGCGCACGAGGCGCTCTGTTTTAGCGAGGCCAGTCGTTGTTTGCTCACGGCGATCACACCAGTCGCTTCGATCTCTGCTCACCGCACACCTCTTGTTTTCATAGAGTTTTTGCGTGTGAGCTATCGCAGCGCGCTCAAAAAGAGTTGCGCCCGAGCCAAAGATTTTGTCGACTATACCCCGCTACTCGAGCAAGTTTGACCGAGTGAAATCCCGTTAAACGGGATTTGTTCGAATCAAAGTCCGCCTTCCATGCGGGTGCGCTTGCGACGACGACGAGCTGCTTCGCTGGCCTTCTTGCGGCGCTTGATAGAGGGCTTCATGTAGTGGCGGCGGCGCTTCAACTCACGCAAAACGCCTTCAGCAGCCATCTTGCGCTTCAAGTTTTTAATGGCTCGCTCAATCGCCTTTTCACCAACAACCACTTCTAGTGGTTTGCAGATGACTGCATCACCAGGCACAGGCGCGATCGACTGATTGGGCGCAGCTGGTGTGTAGTTCGACATCGTCATCAGACACTCTCTCTAGGAATCAATTTAGGGGGTCGCCTTAAGAGTTCGTCAAAAACCACAAAAGTGTTTTGACAGAACGCATGAGGTAATAGGGCGCGGGAGTATGCACAGAACGCAATCAGTCCACAAGAGAAAGTGCGCTATAAAACCACCGCAACCGGTCGTTAACCGTCAAAAGCCGCGCCTTTGCCTGCTTCGATAAGCGCATCCCGGACCGGAGCGCGGTACTGTTCTGTGGTTTTGAGCAGCTGCTGGGCGGCGGCAACCACCTCTCGATGCTGCAGGTTCTCTGTGGGTAATTCTGTTCGAAGGACCACGTCACCGTCGTCGTCGAGGGCAAATTTCACCAACGTGAGATTGCGATTCACCGCGAGAAGCCGACCCAAAAAGCCAATGGGGTATTTGCTCGCGCCCCACTTATCAATCGACCCTGGCTCAAAAAATGGAATCACCGAGAGGTACAGCCACGAGCCCGCATGCCGCGCAACGATTCGAACCTGCCCCACTGGAATCTGCAAAGTGCATCGCCAAGTGCGATCATCAATGGCGCGTGGCTCCCACTTGAGGGAGCGCAACACGGTCGGAATCTCTTCAACTGTAAATACCATGCAATACACTCGAAACTAGATCGCAACTTGATGCATTGGCAACGATCATCGCCGCAATGCGTTCACTTCGTTGGCGCGCGGCTCAAAAAGGCTGCAATTCGGGGGATTTTTTCACCAAAATACACGAACACTAACATCGTGAGGATGAAGTAAATCTCTCCGGGGCCGGGCGTTGGGGGCATAAAAGGGTGTCGAACCATACCACTGCTTGGGGCAAGTCAACACCCGTGATCACAAGCCATCACAAGCCGTCACAAGCCAGCCAAAACCAGTGCTAGGCTGCGCCGGCAAAGACCCAATGCCCCCACACACAGTATTATTGATGCGTCATGGCGATGCCGTGGATGAAGCTCCGGAGATGGGTGATCGCGGGCGATGGTTGACCCCGCGCGGGCGCTCACAGTCACGTTTGATCGCCGAGCGCCTCCGCGACACGATTGACCCAATCATGCACCCTGCAACGGTGTGGACCTCGCCGCTGGTACGCGCTGTTCAGACTGCAGACATTGTGGTTGAGTTTCTTAAACGACCTGACGAAATCCAGGCAATTGCGGCGCTCGCGTTGGATGGCTCTCCGAGAACAGTCGCGCAACTGCTGCGCGGACATCCAGGCGCGGATCCCATTTTAGTCGTCGGTCATGAGCCCACATTGTCGAGCCTCGCGGTGCTTTTGATGGACGGTGAATCTTGGGGCGGATTTGTCAAAAGTGGTCTGCTCGCGATAAGTCTCAATCACAGCACCCACACCGGCAAGCGTGTGTTTGCGCTTAATCCCTGAGCAGAGGGTCGATCAGGACAACTCCGGCGGCAAAAACGATCACGTCGTAGCCCACTAAGAGCACCAACCACTGAGATAAATCTGTGGTGTTTCCCTGAAATAAATCTCGCGTTGCGACGGCTCCCGCGAGCAACGCAGGAGAGGTCAACGGATACAGAACCACCGCGAGCAGCAGATCGCGAGCGCGGGTGCGAACCGTCATGGCACCGAAGAGTGTCCCGGCGAGCACAAAACCGATGGTCCCCAGCGCTAACAAAAGCACGCTGGGGCCTAAATGAGTCCACAGCGGCGCATGCAAAAGCAGGCCGACAACGGGCACAACGACGGCCATTGTGATGCTCACAAATGCGAGAGATCCGAGGGATTTTCCTAGAAAAATGCTCCACGGCGCGATGGGAGAAAGAAGCACTCCCCGGAGCGCGTTGTTTTCGCGTTCGCGCGCCCACGAGCGAGACAAGCCAAGCGTGCCTGCGAATGCCAAGACGATCCAAAGGACGCCTGGGGCGACGCGCTTTCCGCTCTCATCGTCGACGTACAACGCGATGGAAGACAAGACCGCGACGAGCACGGCGAACAGCGTCATCGTGGGGACAATTTCGCGCGAGCGAAACTCAATTCGCACGTCCTTTCGGGCGATATCGAGCATATCTCGCATTGCCAACAGCCACTCAGACATAGAACGTATTACCCTTTGCAATACCATGGCTGATGCATCTTCTACCGAGCTTCTTGTCGCTCAACCTTTTTCTCTGCCCTGTGGCACGCAGTGCAAAAACCGCTTTTTCAAAGCCGCGATGAGCGAGACGCTCGCGAACACGGATCGACGAGTCCCCGTCCAGAGAGCTGAGCGGTTGTATGGGGCATGGGCGCGTGGAGGATCCGCCATCGTGTTGAGTGGAAATGTGATGGTCGATCGCAACGCGATCGGGGAGCCCGGCAACATCGTGATCGAAGACTCTTCGGACTTAGCGGGGCTTAAAGCCTGGGCACGTGCAGGCACCGTTGAGAACACACAGCTCTGGATGCAGATCAATCACCCGGGAAAGCAAGCACCGCGTGGGATGAACAAAGAGACGGTCTCTGCGTCGAGTATTGCCTTTGCCGGTGAGCTTGGAAAGATGTTCACCATCCCACGCGAGCTTACGGAGAGTGAGATTTTGCAGATCATTGAGCGGTATGCGACCACCGCGGCGCTAGCACAAGAGGGAGGGTTCACCGGGGTGCAGATTCACGGGGCGCATGGGTATTTGGTGAGCCAATTTCTTTCTCCCAAACACAACCAACGCACGGATGAATGGGGAGGAACGGCAGAGAAACGAAGAAGATTTGTGCTGGAAATTTACAGCGCAATGCGCGCGAAGTGTGGGAGGGAATATCCCATCAGTGTGAAGCTAAACTCCGCAGACTTTCAACGCGGCGGGTTCACCGAAGAAGAGTCTATGGCCGTGATGAGCACGTTGGCAGAAGCAGGTATCGATCTCATAGAGATCTCTGGAGGGACCTATGAGTCCGCTGCGATGATGGGCGCGGGTCAAACCAAGAGCGACTCAACGCAAGCACGTGAGGGATACTTTCTAAAGTTTGCAGAAATGATCCGACAAAAAGTGAAGTGCCCACTTGTTGTTACCGGTGGCTTTCGAACCCTCGCGGGCATGGAAGCCGCGCTAAAAAGCGGACAGACGGACCTCATTGGCTTGGGCCGACCACTCGCGGTGGATGCGGCGCTTCCTCAGCGATTAATGTCCGGAGAAATACAGGGATCTGACGTTCGCTCGGTGAAAACAGGCATTCATTGGTTTGACACGCGAGCGCTGCCTGAGATCACCTACTACGAGACACAACTGCATCGCATCGCAGATGGACTTGAGCCTCTCGGGCCACCCGGCGGAGCACGCGCGTTGTTTGAGCTCGCGCGCTATGGCCTTCGCAATCTCGGCGGGATGCGCAACAGAGCTTAGCTAAAACGAGAGCGGGACAATGGGGATGTCCACAGAGAGGGTTGCACCAAAACGAACTGAGGCCGCGTTTTCAAACACTCCGGTGTTTGGGACAAGCTCGACCTCGCGGCCGAAGGGAAGAACACTCGCTCCGGCAGCGAGGACCAGCGGGGATCGCCCCAAGTTGAGACGTGCGTACAATCCTGGCGCAAGAAATTGTCCGGGACTCACGCGCGCGGCAAGGGTCGAGGTCATCACCGCAGCAGAGTTGGAAGACAACGTCGCGCTGGACGCGTTAGCGAGGGCACCAAGATCAAGCATAGGAATGTACAAGCCAATGGCCCAGCTACGATTGCCAATGGGTCGGGTGAGATCAATCCCGAGCGAAAGTTGCGGTGCAATGAATGTGCCCAGACGGCTGCTCGCCTGACCGTTGAACAACAATTCGCCTCCTCCACCGATGCCTACAAAACCGTTAACCCACACCCCAGGTTGATCGAGCTTTGATTGCCACGAGCCAGGGGGCGCAGCAAAAGCACTGATCGCAGCTTCAATTTGTTGAGGCGACCGAGCGGCAGCAAACTCCGCGCCCGCAGCGAGCCAACTGAGCGCTTGCCTCTGCGCGGACGGAATCAAGCTTGCTCCTGCAGAGAGCTGCCGAAACGCTCCGACCATCGAAGCATACACCCGCGCGATGTCGCCAGTGGCCATCGACTCAAACACTGCGATTGCAGTACTCAAACCTCGCAAAAACTCAGCGCTGTTTGCTGGCGGTTCGCCAAACTCAGTGACCAACCCATAGGTTGCCCGAAGGGCCGCGACAAAGTTAAACGCCAATGTCGCGATGCGTGAGCGGCGCTGGGCGTCGCTGAGAGAGGGGTTTCCGAGGTCTTGTGCTGCGCGTTGCGCGTCCCATGCGCTGCGAGCGATCTGCATACACTGAGGCAAATGCCTATCGTCCACCTCAAGCCCAACACCTGATCGCAACAACAACTGCACCACTTGAGCGCGTGCCCCGAGAGAGATCCGCACTTGTGTTCCGGCGCCGGCACTTGCCCCCATCGCAAGCGCGATCAAACGATAGGCTCGAAGTGCCTTCACGGTGTTCGCAACCAGCGGTCCGGTTGCAGTCCACTGCGCGCTCTCAGTCAACAAGGCAGAGACTACAGCGCCAGGATCGCTCTGCTCAAGCAACGCTGCGATGAGCCGTAGGGCTAAGCGTTGAGCCACCACAGTCTCAGTGCTCGCGTTGAGTCCTCCGTGATCCAACAACCACAAAGGAAGCCCGAGGACGTCACGTTGAAAAGCAGTCTGAAGACCTGCTCCAAAAGTAGCCGCTGCGTTGGCAATACTCGCACCACCAGCACCACTATCAGCTCCGTCCCGGCCTGCCACTGCGCTCGATCCACCAAGAAATCCGCAGGTATTTGTGAGAATGTTTGCCGTGGGATCGCAGACATTTGTGCGCAGTCTCTCAAGCGCTGCACGCTGCATCTCAAGGCGTGCGCGGTTGATCAAAAATCCCGCGAGTCCCTGGGTGAAAGACTCAAACAGTGCGGTCGCGCTGGCAACGGCTTCAACGCCCTCGCTCAGCGGGCGAGTGTCCTCGACAACGACCGATTCGTTCACCGTCCCGTTGGCGGCGCTCGCAGAGAGCCCTACCCGGAGCGCTCGGCGCATCGACGCTGCCGCTTCGAGCTCACTGCCTCCGACCGTGAGCCCGGCGCGAAGGCACGTAAAGACCTGGCAATCCTCCGACGCTTCGCTGTCACAACTCTCTGTCGCCCGAGCCAAATGCACCGACGCGGCGAGCTGGTTGGCTTGACGTTCGCGCACTCGCTCGTCGGCTGGACCGCAAGCGGGCGCGTTTGGCGTGGTCGGGATCCGGGTCGGGGGCATTTGCGCAGAGGCACCGAGCGGAAGCGTAAGGCCCATCGCCGCAATAAAATAGGGTGACCAACGAAGGGACGCGCGAGTAGTGATCATTGAAAGCTCGTGTGATGTTGACGCCGGTGAAACGCAGCGGCGGCTCCGCACTGGGGAGCAACGTTGTTGGAAGAAGCCGAAGAGTTAAGCCCGAGGGACTGTGCAAGAAGTGCCGCAGAAAATCGCGTTTGTCTTGGGTTTGTGCTCACAAAATACCAGCAATCATTTTCTGCAGGGGGCGAAAGTTCGTCTGGATTGTCGCGCGTCCCTGCGTTGCCGTCTGTGCTCATCGCGCTTATCCGCGCGTTCGCGAGCTGTTCGCAGGACTGAAGACAGTAGAGGGCAGTACGAGCGTCACTCGCGTGATGAGGGCAGACCCACTGTTGCGAGTCTCGCCGCGGGACGATCTCGAGCAACACCTCGACTCGGCGTGCCTCAGGACACTCGCCCGTTCCGCTCGAAGGACAATGCAGCAGATCGTAGTACGCATCACTCGCGCCAAGTGCCGCAACTGTGACCACTGGAATCAACGGCGGATCGACCTCTGGTCCCATATAGCGATAGCTGCGAAATACCTCGTTGATTCCATGGTAAATGGCCGATGCAACGCGAGCGGCACGACAGTACGCAAGCCTGTCATTGGCGGCCCACATCCCAGCCTCGCCATGATGCCAAGTGCTCTGCGCTGCGGGAGTATTAAACACGCCTCCAACGTCCATACACCCTTGTTGCTGATCGAGAAGTGGGAGGCGATCCACCGTCGCGACGACACCCACTCGAATCTCTGCGAAGTCTGCCGCTGATGCAAGGATCTCTCCCACACAGCCCATCCGCGACAGAACTCCTGCGG
The DNA here is from genome assembly GCA_031386385.1 of Myxococcales bacterium. Taxonomy (GTDB): domain Bacteria; phylum Myxococcota_A; class Polyangia; order Polyangiales; genus JANNCG01. Next base: position 336 of record JANNCG010000420.1, on the reverse strand, counting down.
TCGCAAGGGTCAACCGACACTCCGACGTCGTCGGAAGCTGCGCCTCAAATTCTGGTTTTAACCGGTCGTTTCCTGCATCAAATAGCATTCGACTGCGGCACGACAAGCGCATCTTAAGACCATCGGCGCTGCTTTCTCGAAAGGTACACTCTGGCGCAAGCACCGCACGTACATGATCGAGTCTCGCCAAATTCTGGCGAGACTGCCTTGTCCGCTCAGAACACTGAGCTTGCAGCGCAACCATTGAGCTCAGTGCACTCGGATGCGTTGATGCCCCCAAGCGAGTTGCGCGGTTGCGGCCCACTGAGTTAACGCCGCGGTGGACGTCATAAACGG
>JANNCG010000391.1:0-2406 GCA_031386385.1 Myxococcales bacterium | reverse complement strand
GTGATCACCGCGACCAACCGAGACCTTGAGCGGGCGGTCGCGAGCGGATCGTTTCGCGAAGATCTTTACTTTCGACTCAACGTTTTGCCCCTGCGGGCACCGGCGTTGAGAGAGAGGCGTGAGGATATCGCGCTATTGGTCACGGCATTTGTTCAGCAATTCTGCAGCGAGAATGGATTTCGTACAAAACAAGTCTCTGCGGAGGTGCTCCAAGAGCTTTCGGTTCGGGCTTTTCCGGGCAACATTCGAGAACTCAAAAATCTTGTCGAGCGACTCGTGATCTTATCTGGCGAGCACATCGGCTTGGTCGATTTACCCGACGAGAGCGACTTCTCGCGGTCATTCAGGCAGCCATTCTCCAAGGACATCGACGATGATACCGACGACGAGCGACCCTCGTCTCCATCGCCCCTGGCCGTCAGTGAGCCCCGAGGGGCTGAAGACAAGCTCTCTCTCCGCGAGTTTCGCGATCGCGCTGAGCGTGACTACATCGCGCAGACCCTCGTTGAACTTGACTGGAACATCTCTCGCGCTGCAGCCGTTTTGGGGATCGAGCGAACCAATTTGCATAAGAAAATGCGGTCGCTCGGGATTCGGCGCGCTGAGTGAAAATGCTCAGGGATCCTCGGGGTGTTCTTTGCGACGTCGGTGGACTAAACGGTGTTGTCAACCGGCGTCGAACCGTCTAAAACGCGCTGTCCAATGCAAGTTCGCCCTCTAAAAAATATTCGCTCCGTCGTCTTGTCGGTTTGTTTGTTGTCCGTAGTCGCGTGTCGGCGTGAAGGCGAGCCGCTTTTTACCCCACCGCCCGGGCCGACCGCCGCGGAGGCGCCGGTCTCACCACTTCGTGAGCTTTTGGTCCCTTCGATCGCACCTGCGGACGCGGGAGCCACTCCTGACCCAACTCCCGTCGCAGAGCCGGTGCAAGCTGCCGTCCCAACGCCCACCCCAGCACAGGCCCCGCAGCCCGATCCAAACGCGCCAATGGCCCCGCCGATCCCCACTGGCGAGCGCGTCCACGTCGCCCACCTGCTAGTCATGCACACCACCTCGCAGATGCGTCCTCCAACTGTGACACGCACGTTGGCTGAAGCACGAACGCTGGCCACACAGCTGCTGGGTCGAATTCGTCGCGGTGAAGACCTCGTTGCGCTCGCGCGCCAGTTCTCTGACGAGCCGGGACACGAGCAAAAGGGCGGAGATTTAGGCTTCATCACGCGCGGTATGACCGTCGCCCCGTTCGACGCGGCCGCGTTTGCTCTTCGCGTGGGTCAGGTCTCAGACGTGGTCCAAACGGACTTCGGCTTTCACATCATTCGACGCATCGAGTAGTCGCAGCAAACTGCGATCGTGCCGTTTCAATGGCTAGGCGCGGAGGAGCGTTTCTGCCGCTTCAAGTGCCTCTCGAAGTGAGATCGTCGCTGCTTCAAGCGAGGCCCGCACTTCGCCTTCATGGACGTCACTTGCTGCGCTCCACGTTCGAAACAACCATCGCTCGCCGCTCGCCAGAGGCGTCATCACTGACGCATAGCCCGCAAACCCATATTTCTGCGTAAGCTTTTCTTGTTGTTGCGCGACCGCTTCGACGCACTCACGCACGATCGCGTCGGCCTCGTCCGCCGTCGCTTGAGTTGCTTGCGCGGTGCCATTGGCAGCCAGAGCAATGGTGCGCTTGAGTGCGCTCTCGACGCTGGTTTTTACGATGTGCTCAAGGGACTGTGTTTGACCAGCGTTTACGGCGTTTTGTGAGTGTCTTTGCGCGCGCCGAGCGAAAAAGATTCCAACGCCAAGGACCAAAAGTCCGGCGCCGACGGTCCCCCATCGCGGGGCCGGCCAGTGGGCCCCTCCGACCATCGAGACTGTCATCCCGAGGTACTGAATCAACGAAGGGATCTTCGATGACCAAGTTGAAGATTCTTTGGCCTCCATGACTATGGACCTCCCTTGAGCGCGACACGCGCGAGATCAATCGCGACGATGACAACGAGCGCGAGACCTTCGCCCACTAACCACCCCGCCGACAGTGGAACCCCCACATCCTCGACCCACTGCTTGCCGTACTTTTTCTCCGTCCACGCAGCAACCACACAACCAATGCAGTAGGTGAGCGTCACACTCATCGGCAAGTACATGGACAAACCCAACACGACACCTAGGCCACCGCCAGCGCCGAGCGTGAGCGCGAGTCCCACCGCGGCACCCACCCCGTAGCGCATGCGAGTGGCCTCTGCGATGGTATTTTGCAGGTCAGAAGCGTTGTGCGCCGGTGCAAGCAGATCGATTGCGGCACGGATGGCTTGCGCTTGCGGAGCCGTCAGCGGGTTTTGTCCAAACATAAATTTTTTCGCGAGGATCACCAAAGTGACCAACGAAATCAGTGGGCCAATCCACGCCACAACGAGCTGC
>JANNCG010000379.1:0-2833 GCA_031386385.1 Myxococcales bacterium | reverse complement strand
CGCGCCGCTGCCTTCGACGCGAACACGCAGCACTACGCAGATGTATTCGCCAACGGTCGCGACGCGTATGCGATCCCGAGAAACACCCTTGATGATCCGGCGAAAGCCCGTGCAATGTCGGCGTTTTTCTTCTGGAGCGCGTGGGCCGCAGTAGCACATCGACCCAACGAGTCGGTTTCTTACACAAACAACTGGCCTCACGAACCCTTGGTAGGCAATCGCCCGAGCGGCAACACGGTGGTGTGGAGCGGAGTGAGCATTCTCATGCTGCTCGGCGGGATCGGCGCAATGGCAACGTGGCACGCTGTCCGAAGGCGCGAAGATGACGAGAGCGTCGTTGAGCCGCCTGCGAGCGACCCTCTGCTCCACGCGACTGCGACGTCATCGCAGCAGGCCACGATGAAGTTTTTTTGGCTGACCGCAGCGCTCTTTCTGCTGCAGATCGTGATGGGAGTGATTGTCACCCACTACGGAGTCGAGGGCTCGGGGTTCTATGGGATTCCGCTCGCGAAGTACCTTCCGTACACCGTTGCGCGCACTTGGCACTTGCAGATCGGGATCTTTTGGATCGCTACGGCGTGGCTTGCCACGGGGCTGTACGTGGGCCCCGCGGTGGGTCACGAGCCTCGCTTTCAGCGGTTCGGTGTCAACATGCTCTTCGGCGCACTGGTGTTTGTCGCGCTGGGTTCACTCGCTGGCGAGTGGCTCAGCGTGAAGGGGTATCTCGGAGAGGCGTGGTTTTGGTTTGGCCACAGCGGGTACGAATACATCGACCTAGGACGCTTCTGGCAGATCGCCCTGGCGACCGGGCTTGTGCTTTGGTTTGTCCTGGTGGCTCGCGCCGTGATGCCTGCGCTGCGGCGACGTGACGAGCAGCGACCATTGCTCGCGATGTTTGTCCTCTCCTCGGGCGCGATCGCGGGGTTTTACTTCGCCGCGCTCGGCTACAGAAAGCATACCAACCTCGCGATTGCCGAGTATTGGCGTTGGTGGGTCGTTCATCTCTGGGTTGAGGGGTTCTTTGAGGTGTTTGCGACAGTGGTCATTGCGTTTCTGTTTGCGCGCCTGGGTCTGGTCGCGATGCGTTCTGCGGGTCGCTCTGCGGTGCTCTCGGCGACGATCTTTCTCTCCGGTGGGATCATCGGCACGCTCCATCACCTTTATTTTAGCGGAACCCCGACGTTTGTCATCGCCCTCGGGTCCGTGTTCAGCGCGCTTGAGGTCGTCCCGCTGCTGTTTGTCGGTTACGAAGCGTGGGATAACCTCAAGCGCTCAAAGACCCAGCCGTGGATACGTGCGTATCGATGGCCGATTTACTTCTTCGTCGCGGTCGCATTTTGGAATCTGGTCGGCGCTGGACTCTTAGGCTTCATGATCAACCCGCCCATCGCGCTGTACTACATGCAGGGCTTGCACACCACGCCGGTCCATGCGCACGCCGCGCTCTTCGGCGTGTACGGAATGCTCGGGATCGGGCTGGTACTTTTTTGTACACGGGCGATGCAACCCTCCGCGGTTTGGAACGAGCGCTGGCTCGCCATTGGATTTTGGTGCATCAACATCGGACTGATGGCGATGATCGTGTTCAGCGTCTTCCCCATTGGACTCATCCAGACGTGGGCATCGGTCGAGCACAGCTATGCTTATGCGCGGAGCCCTGAGCTGATGCAACTGCCGTACATCAAAACGTTGCGGTGGTTGCGCATTCCGGGCGACACGTTGTTTGCGATCGGGGCGATCGCGATCATCGGATTCGTATTCGGCCTCGGGCGACGATCGGCAGCTGCACCCCAAGCAATACGGTTGGACCGTCCGCTGTGAGCAAGCACACACTCTCGGGCTTAGGTGCGCGCCGAGCGTAACCGCATGCTACGCGTTGCGCGGCGAAGCCGTCTCACTGCTCCGGTGCCGGGATCACCGGATGTGGACCAGTTTCGAGCGTTTCTTCAAGCGCAATCATCACCGCGATGGGGTCCACGGCTTGCGCCATGGCGTCGGCCTGTGCGTCGACACGATTGCGAACATTGGGCAGATCCCGTCGCAGCTCTTCGAGTAGAGCGATCAATTTGGCGGTCTTTTGCTCGGAGGTCAGGTTCACTTGCAACTCAAGGTATGCGCGCTGCTCTGAGTGCCGTTGCTGACGCGTCTGGGTTGTGAGGACCATTGTGCTAATCACCGCAGCGTAGAGGCCGACTGCGCCTTGCAACCAAAGAAACGGCGGTGCATCCCAGGGAGTCTTGCCCATCGCGACGACGATCGCATTCAAGACAGCCCACACCAGTACGATGCTCAGCAGCAGGTAGATGGTTGGTGGGCGCCCGAGCTCACCGGTGATCTTCTCGATCAGTCGTTGATGTGCCCCGAGTGTGTCTTTTGAATGCGCGTGAATCGAAGCAATGGCAACGCCGTGCTCATTCAGTGCTTCTGGTTGTGTGCACGCGTCCGGATTTGGTGCCGTCGGGATAGGCGTCATGCGTGAGCGACGCTCGGGGCTCTCGCCGACATAAGCGCTGGGCCGCCCGGTTCTACGATTCGCTCGTAGCCGTCAAGAATGAGCTCCTCGTTCACGATCAACGCCGCGGGATAAAAAATCTCCTGCTCAATCACCATGTGCGCCGTGAGGTTCGTTGCGAGCTTCTCGCGAAGCTGCGCTGAGTGACCGTTTCCCTTTAACAGAAGGTTGAAGGTCGATTTAAGCTGTACATGATGTTCGATGAGTAGGTTAGTGGCTTTCATAGTGTCTCCTCAGATGTGCGTTGCTGTTTGGGCCAGCGTCGTCGCGGGCTCCGTGGTTCAGGAGGTGTTGCACTATTTGGGCCGCGTTTTTTCGACG
>JANNCG010000363.1:0-3275 GCA_031386385.1 Myxococcales bacterium | reverse complement strand
GGACGGGCTGAGTGAAATTCCGCTACAGTTGGGATTGAGTGGTGATGCGTGGAACCGCGGGAGGGCCGCTTCTGCGCGCGCTTGGCTCGCTCTTGGTACCATGTTCGTCTCGCGAATGTGGGAGACGATGCCGCTTCCGTGGTTTCAACGAGAATACCGGAGAAGTAACGGCTACCGAGAAGGAGGCTTCGAGCGTTGGGTTCAACGCACTCTAATGCCCTATCTCGGAGCGGTGCTGGGTATGACCGACGGCCCGGTGCCACGGTACTTTCAACGAGCGATCGCTGCGCAAATCGCGGGGGTTTCATTCGCCGCAACAGCTCAGCTGGCCGCGTACTATATGCTCGTCGCGATCATTCTTCGGGAAGCACCGATTCCATATCATCGAGACCCACACCGCGCGGTTTATTAGCAAGCTGGCGACTGAGCACTTCGCTCACTCCGCACGTGGAGGGATCCACCACTCAGTCCCATCGTGCACCACTTCGATCCCTGCGCGCTCAACCTCGGCGCGTTCGTCGCTGTTAGCGCGCACGATGGGGTTGCTATTGTTGATGTGCACAAATCCGCGACGGGCGTGGCTAAATCTCTGCAAAAATGCAAGCGATCCCTCGGAGTGCTCATCCGCCTTGAGTGGGGCGTGGCCCATTTTATAAGCGTCGCGATCCGTCACCTTGCTTCGAGTGAGCTCATCGTGTGTCCAAAACGTCCCGTCCAACAAGATCGCGTCCGCGCGTGACAGCTGCACAAAAAGCTCTTCGTCTAAATCGCGTACTCCCGGGACATACGCCAGCGTCCCACCGCCCTCGCACGTCACCAACAAGCCAATGGTGTCTCCACCCCGCTCGCTTCGATCTCTCCCCAGCCCCTTGCGCGCCGCATACGGCGGAACCTTGCTCGCCACCGCAAACGGCTCAATCACGATTCCACTGTCTTCTCCCTCGCGATCTTGCACATGCCGAGGCTCACCACACACGAGTGTGTGAACAATCGTGGGCCCATACGCGCTCAGGGCGGTGATAACTCCTAAGCCATGTTCGAGCGCCTCAAGCACCGGCTCGGTCCCGTAGAGCGCCGGTGCACCCCCCTCGCGCAAGATGAGCAGCCCCAAGCAGTGATCGAGATCGGCGTTGGTGAGCACCACACCAGCGATCGGCGAGTGCCGTGAAGCCGGCGCCTCTTGGCCTGCGGTCCACCACGCAAGTTGCGAGCGGACATCGGGCGAAGCGTTGAGCAATACCGGTCTTTTTCCAGGCGCTCCGACCAAAACGCTAGACTGCGTGCGCGGCAACACCTGCGAGTCTCCGTTGCGCGCAGCGGTGCAGTTGGGGCACCAGCAGTTCCACTGCGGCAGCCCGCCTCCCGCGGATGAGCCAAGAACACGTACGTACAACAAGCCGCTATCCTCCAATCCCACGCATACTCACAGCCCCGGCGCTGTCTTCAGTGCAGCCCTTCCACGTCCCATCGGGCTTCATTGCCCAGGCGTCTTTGAGCCCCGTCACGACGTTTTCGGCATTACCCGAACGAGCCGCCAACGAGACATCCACCCCGTCATTGCGGGCCAAACAAGCGCGCAAGATCCCGTCGCTGCTCGCCCGCAGGCGGTCGCATCCTTCGCAGTAGGTATCCGTTGTTCCCGTGATAAATCCCACGCGATGGCGATGGCCACCCAAGCCCTCGCGCGCATAAACATACCCCGCAAGGCCTCGGTTTTCATCCCGGACTGATTGCTGATCTTCGAGCAATCCGTGCAGCTGTGCGCGCATCTCAGTATAGCTTACACCCGATGTGCGATAGATTTTCGCGCCCTCGCCAATCCCCATGATCTCTAAAAACCGCGGGGTGATGTTGCGCTCCCAGCTCCACCGCACGATGGACTCAAGCTCATGGTCATTGCTGCCGCGCAACACCACGGTGTTGAGCTTAATCTCGTCGAATCCGGCGTCGATTGCGGATTGTATGCCCTGCAAAACTTCAGACAGATCTCCGCCTCGGGTGATGGCCGCAAAGCGCTCGGGATCCAGCGAATCAAGCGAGATGTTCAGCCGCTGCAGTCCCGCCGCACGAAGGGGCTTAGCGAGGCCCGAAAGGCGTGATGCGTTGGTGGTCATGGCGAGGTCCTCGACGCCGAGCGAGCGAATCATTGAGACAACCTCAACAATGCCCTTAAACAACAACGGCTCTCCGCCGGTGATGCGCACCCTGCGAATTCCTTGACCGATCAGCGCACGAAGTACCGTCTCCCACGCCTGCACATCGAGCCGATCCTCAACCGGCAGATAGCCATCGTTCATCGATGGCCGGCAGTACACGCACGCCATGTCGCAGCGGTCGGTGACAGACAACCGCACAGACTTTGGGTCGACCTTTTCGACTGAGACGTGCTTTTCAGCGACGCTCTCGCGCATCATCGGCAATGCGAACATGAACTGAGCTCAACTGTACCCCAACTCGTCGCACATGACACACGCAATGCATGCATGGGTCGCTCCCAAAACCCCCTTGGACCCCCGCCATGCGAACGAGCTTACTGATGGCTGCGTGCAGCTGCCTGTGTTTCAAGAGCTCCGCGAGGCGAAACGCGGCAACTTCCCTGCATATCAAACCGCACAGCGGCGACGGTCCAAAAATCGTTTTGGTCAGTCCCACGGTTCCCATTCAAGCTGCGCTGAAATTGCGCGGCCATTTGCTCGCCGCAATACACGGTGATCGTCGCGTTGGATGGCCCGGGTTGTGAGTGCGACGAGTAGTAGTGCACGCCCACGATGTAGTCGCGATCCACCAACGGCGTGTCCACGCGGATGTTCTCTGGGCCCTCGCCGTCCACATCGTCCACGTCGAGCCAGCGGCGCTGGGGCTCGATAAACTGCGCGGTGTCTGGCTGACGGTTGCCGTAGTAGCAGTCGTCGTTGGTCACCCAGTGAGGGGCATTTGAGCTGATCATATGCAGGTCAACGTCGGTGCCCTGCGTGTTCCACCGAAGCTCAACCCGAAGACCGTGGCCGAGGCTCTCGACCTGCGTGTTGCAAAAACCCGTGCGACCTTGCGCGTCACGGGCTTGCGCACGAATTGAGTAGCGTCCCACAATGGGCGAGACGAACATCGTCTGTGCACCCGTCGCCGTGAGCGCGTTGGTGTCCGCAGACTGGTACTCTGCCGCAAAACGATAGGCGCTACCCGAAGGTCCCTGCTCGACAAACCAGTGCACATCCAGCGACGGATCGAGTTGTCCCAACAAAGACAGTGGGGTCGAGCGGCCCGCGAGGATCCGG
>JANNCG010000359.1:0-18204 GCA_031386385.1 Myxococcales bacterium | reverse complement strand
CGAAACTCATCGTGTTCTTTGCTCCTTCACTCGCTACACTTCAACTGATTGAAGCACGTGAGACTCGCACATTTTTGCTGCCAACGCACGCGCCTCCACGGACTTTTCTAAAAAAGAACCAACCAGAAAAGTCTGACAGTTATTCCAAAGATTCTGCGGTGGCCGAACATACTCCGCGGACGCAATGAAAGCGGAGGGACTGGTGAGATGTATCCCACATGGGCGCCGAGAACATCAGCAGCTCTGAGCGAAAATGTTGTCGACAATTGCCACTACACAGCAGCACCGACATGGACAGCGGGCGAATCCCAATTCTGTAGCCACTGTCATACTCGACCATCCCGCCACGGGCTGGGCGGACGTCACGGTTTGCGTTGAGGACAGCAAAGTGCAAAACGGTCCGAAACGCCGATGGGCGACTCTGCAACGCGTGAGCAACGGCCTGGTTTTCTGCAGTCACGGGCGTCGTCACGACCCAGGGTTGCGCGCGAACAGTAAAGGTCGGCTCGCTACACGTTCGCTCATCAGAGCATCGTGAGCACTGGCCCCGAACACAACGAGATTGAGCACAGCCACAGTCGCTCGAATCACGACAGTCATCGTTGCTCTCACAGCTTCCACAGGACGGAACAGCATGCATCGCACAGCTCTGTGCTCTCTCCGTTCGTGGTGGCGAATTTGAGTACAACCCAAGTCTGTCCAGTGAGCAACTCGCTCGCAGAGTGTTTCGCTCGACGGTGAAGTTGCACCAGCTTGCGTCGCCTTCTTTGACAAATGTGGTTGAGCGAACCCGTTGCAACGCCTGCGACCGCCAGCTATTGGCCATCTCGGCGCTCTCGCCTGCAATCCGTGAGGGCGCCAAAAGGGCCGACAAATCGGAGCCATCATGACGTCGTGGCGCTGAAGAAAACTCAGTCTGGGACATGAGCGCAACAAGGGATTGCGAACGAAGCGTGCACTGCGAATCGCTGACGTGAAAGTACAGCCGATCGTTTGCAGCACAGCCATTGGTGATCAACGTCGTTGGAACCCCATCATCATCCGTCGCCAAAAGTGTGGACTCTTGCTCAGTGCGAGGCAGCCAAGCCCAAGCGCTTGGCCCCGTTGGCGGAGTGGAGCCAGGAGGATCAATTGGAGGCGGAGAGATATTAACGCGCTTTTGACCTCCAAAAATACCTACCAGGCAACCAACAACGGCGAGGCCAATGGCTCCCATGGCGATCCAGGTTCCACGTTGTGATGAGTCTTTTATGGATGTCATGAGGTTTTCGGTTAGACGGGTCCGAGATCTTATAGCCGAATCACCTGCAAACGCCACGCTGCAGTTGCACTTCTCCGCCGCTGTAAGATTGCAAAATGAATGCGTTTCGGCACTTCCAGAAGCGTTGAGGTTCGCGCTATGGTCCGCGAAGAGCCAATTCGAATGACAGAACCAAGCACCCTCCGACGAACCCCACTCTATGACGCTCACCTCGAATCAAAGGGACGAATTGTCCCCTTCGCAGGGTGGGAACTCCCCGTTCAGTACACAGGCATCGTGGACGAACACAACGCAGTTCGCAAAGCCGCAGGGCTGTTCGACGTCTCACACATGGGCGAGCTCGTGGTCGAAGGTCCCGGGGCTCTGCATCGTGTTGGCGAGCTCGTCACCAACGACGTTGAACGACTGCTTGATGGACAAGCGAAATACACGGTTTGCTGCAACGAAAAGGGCACCATCCTTGACGATTTGATCATTTACCGAATCAACTCAGACAAAGTGTTGGTTGTCTGCAACGCGTCAAACCGCGACAAGATTGTTCCGCACTTCACCAAATCCCTCGCTGGGCGCGCGAAGGTCACTGACATCAGCGACAAGACCGCGTTGATCGCACTGCAAGGCCCGCTCGCCATGACCCTGTTGGCCGAAGCAGGGATTGACGGTCGGGTGCTCGAGTTGCCTGCTTTTTCATTCGTAGATGCAATACTGTGCAACGTCCCCTGTACCATCGCTCGGACGGGATACACTGGCGAAGATGGTGTTGAGATCTTTTGTCCTTGGACCGATGAAGCTGCGCGCATCTGGCGCACGCTGTTGGCTCTTGGCAAAGATCGTGGCGTTAAACCTGCGGGACTTGGCTGTCGAGATACGCTCAGGCTTGAGTGCAAAATGGCACTCTACGGCAACGATATTGACGAGACGACAACACCATTCGAAGCTGCGTTGGCGTGGACCGTCAAGCTCGATAAGGGTGACTTTGTCGGGCGTGATGCGCTCGCAAAACAACACAAAGAGGGGATCCAGCGAAAGCTCGTTGGGTTCACGATGACCGATCGCGCGATTGCACGACATGGCTACGAAGTCGTCAACGAAGCCGACGCCGTGATTGGGCTGGTGACCTCTGGTTCGCCTTCGCCAACGACCTCGCAAAATATTGGGTTGGCCTATGTCCCCATCGGACTCTCAGCCATCGGAACGCCGCTCCGTATTCGCGATCCACAGCGAGGCCGCGTCTCTGCCGCTGTTGTCGCAAAGACACCGTTCTACAAACGCTCTAAATAGTCTGCTTTTTGCCGAATCATTCTCGATATAATCACCGATGACCAACGCTCGACAAACCATTCATTTCGTCTCACTTGGCTGCGCAAAAAACCGAGTCGACACAGAGGTGATGCTCGGTGTCGCAGACGCTGGCGGATTCACCCTCGTCGCTGATCCAGATGACGCACAAGTGATTGTGATCAACACGTGCGGTTTCATTGGTCCGGCGAAAGAAGAATCCATCGATACGATTCTCGAGATGGCTGAGAAAAAGACCACCGCGCAGTGTGAGCGGCTCGTCGTAGCAGGCTGTCTCTCTCAGCGATATTCGAAAGAGTTGGAGAAGGACATCCCTGAGGTGGATCACTTCATGGGGTCCAGCGATATGCTCAAGCTCCGCGAGGTTCTCACGCGGACTGCTCCCAAGATGCTCGTGGGCAACCCCGCTTCGTACACCTTTCGCGCGACTGATCCGCGAATTCTCTCAGGGCCGCTACACTCTGCGTACGTCAAGATCGCAGAGGGATGCAATCGTACTTGTTCGTTTTGCGCCATCCCATCTATTCGAGGAAAACAGCGCTCTCGACCGCTCGATGACATTGTCGCAGAGGCCCGCATTCTGGCCGCTCGTGGGACCGTAGAGATCAATCTCGTGTCCCAAGACACAATCGCTTATGGCCGTGATCTCGCAGACAAACCCACGCTCGCGCAGTTGCTCAATGCCCTGTGTGACGTCAACGATTTGCACTGGATTCGTCTGCACTATTTGTATCCAGAGACGCTCACTGACGAGCTTATTTCGGTGCTCGCGTCGCAGCCCAAAATCGTTCGCTATGTCGACATGCCGCTTCAGCACGCGAGCGATCAAATGCTTCGAAGCATGAAGCGTGGACACGGTGGCGAGAGGCTTCGAAGAGTGGTCAACACGCTCCGCGAGAAGATCTCTGATGTGGTGCTCCGCACGGCGTTTATTGTGGGTCATCCTGGTGAGACGGATGCGGACTTTGATGAGCTGCTTGAGTTTGTCCAGTGGGCAAAATTTGATCACGTTGGAGTGTTTCGGTACAGCGACGAAGAGAACGTCGCTAGCTTCGAAATGGCTGAAAAAGTCGCGGCCAAAGTGAGCGCAGCGCGGCATCGCAAGTTGCTCGCGGTGCAAAAACCTATCGCGCGTTCGAAGAATAAAGCTCGGATTGGTTCGAGTATTGAGGTGCTTGTTGAGGGGCCCTCAACCGAGCACGAGTTTGTCATGCAAGGCCGGCATGCGGGGCAGGCTCCAGAGGTCGACGGCAACGTGTATCTCTCGGGTGCTGAAGTTCGTATTGGCTCATTTGTGCAGGCAACGGTGACGCAGAGCGCGGAGTACGATCTGGTCGCAGAGGTCGATGGCGGAGACGGCTGGCTCGAGGCAGAGGACGCCAAGCAGCACGCAAAAGCGACCCGCGAGGTGCTCGAAAAACGAAAGCGCGTTGCGCTAAGAGTGGCGCAATAAGCTCAGTTGTCAACACTCAGCGCCACCGCGAGGGCGAGCGGAAACCGCTCTTTTTCTGCAGCAATCTCTGCATCAGTCGCCCAAAATTCGCTCAGGACAAAACGCCCCACGGCGACGGCAACGTCTCGCGTTGTGCAGGGAATTTTCAAGACGACCGAGCGAAACGACACGGTGCCAAAAAAGCCAAACCCATCCGGTCCCCGCAGTGCGACGGTGTTGACTGCGCCGTTTGTAAGAATCTCGACGCGATCACTCAGCTGAGCGGCGCTCAAACACGTCTCTGCCACACGCTGAACCTGCTCGATTGTTGAAAGCTCTCTCAACTCGGTGACTGTATCATCGAAGCGGCGAGGCAGGCACGCTCTCCCTCAAGACTCACAAGCGCGTAGCCCACAGACCAAACTGAAAGCAGCGCAGCGAAGGCGCACTTTACCGACGCGACCGGCTCTCCCCTCCATGCATCGGGGACGCGTGTTGTTGGAAAATGTGCGCCAATCTCGACCATGACCCTCCAAAATTCGGTGAGCGATAGTGCCTCTCGAAGACCGTGGGGTAGATACGTACTCCCGGAGTACACGTTTTCGATCGCGCTGGCGCGCCCCTCAGCCCACGCGCGCTCAGCGTTTGACATGCGAATGTGTCTCATCGACGCTTCGAGCTCGGCCGGAACCGCCAGCTTGCCCAACGACGCCAGACCGCTGTTGTCGAGGACGTTCCACTCAAAGTGCTGAGGCTCTTTAACGCCCCAATCGCTGAGCGCGCTCCCCACTTCGCGCGCTAACCGTTCGGCCGCGAGAATTCCGCCGGGGTCCGAAGCGATCGTTATCGCGCTGCGAATATCAGGCGGGCTCGCGCTCGCGCTCATTCTCACACGCCCCCATCGGTCGCGGACACCCCCTCGAAACGACCGCTTTGGATCCTCTGCCCACTCCACTGGAATCAGCTCTCGTGCGGCCAAAATCTCCCAACCTTCGGCACCGTCACTCACGCCCTCAAGCGCCGCAAACACTTGGGTATATTTCTCTCTCGACGGTCTCAGAACGCGCTCGACCACGGTCTCGTACTGCGGCCATCCTTCAATTTGTGCCGGCAAAAATGCAGCAAATGTACAGGCAACGCGATCTTGGGGACGGTTCGGCCAGGTGAAGCTTCGGTCGATGGCAAACGCGGCTTGCTGCAAGCTCTCAAGCGCGAGGGTCTGGTTGCCCGACTTGCCTCGACTCAAGTTGTCAACGATCTGAATCACCTGGCCAACGCTTCTGCCGGCAGCTAGGTCGGCTGGGGCATCCGCTCGTCGCTCGACGTTGCGCAAAAAGCGATCAACTGCAGAGAAAGCATAGGATAACTCGCTCGCTGCTTGCTCTTGGAGCAAGACGCTATTGGCAAGATCGAGTGCTGTTTTAAGCGAGCGTGCGTCAAATTCGATCAGTGGCGAAAGGGTCATTCGTGCAACGTGGACAAGCGCCGCGCAAACCCGCCTCGCCGGAATTCCATTTTGGATCGCCTGCTCGAGCACTTCCGCTGCTGTAGGAATCGTCTCCATCGCGCCTCAGGTCTTGTATGAACATTACCGTATTTTGCCTTCAATTTGCCATTTGTCCCCACAAACGCCTACCTCACTTTTAGGTTCACTAAAAACCGCGCGAACACTCGAAATCATCCTTTCGTTGGACGCAAATTTCATCGTACTATCCAACACTGCAGTCGGGACGATACTCGTCCTAAACTCCGTTTTTCTATGACACCCGCCGGCGATCCAAAATCCCTACTCCATCATCACCTTCAGGGAGGCTACACCCTGCAGCGGTTCATTGGAGCGGGTGCATTTGCTTGGGTGTTTTACGCCGAGAACGATAAGGGCCAGCCCTGCGCAGTCAAAGTCCTCACAGCAAACACCTCCGAGGCACGCACTCTCTTTGTCCGTGAAATCAAGATTCTCCGCCAACTTCCAGGCAATCGCTATTGCGTGAAGTACGTTGGAGATGGGCTTACCGATGAGGGTATGCCGTTTCTTGTGATGGAGTTCATTGACGGTTGCACGCTCAAAGATGCGCTCAAGTTTCAACCCGTCTGGGGCGTCGATGAAGCGCTGAAGTTCGCCCTCCAGCTCTGTGAGGCCCTCAACGGTTTGCACAAGTACGGTCTGGCGCATCGCGACCTGAAGCCCGAAAACATCATGCTCACCCGTGACTGGGAAGTTCGCTTGATGGACTTCGGTCTTGTCAAAGACGCACAGGGAATGATGAAGCTGTTTGAGAGCGAAGATATTCTTTCTGGCAGAGATTTTGCTGAGAATATTGACAAAGCCATGCTCGCTGGCACGCCTGAATACATGGCCCCCGAGCAGTTCTCAGACCCCATGATTGAGGACGAGAACCAGGCTAAGACTGACACTTGGACGGATGTCTATTCAACGGGCCTTGTGCTCTATCAGCTCCTTGTGGGTGAGAAGCTCTTTCCATTTAAGCCAACAGCCAAAGACCAACGTGGATACGCCAAAGAGCTGCTTGGGTACATCCGGTCTCGCACTGAGTTTTCTGACGTCCAATCATCGAAGCCCGCAGCTATTCCCGATCGACTTTGGCCTGTGCTCACAAGCGCGCTTCGTCACAATCCAAAGCAACGTCCACATAACGCTGAGGCCTTTGCTCAGAAGCTCCGGCAGTACTTAGATCAGGGCGAGATCGACGAGTTCGAAGATGATGAGCACACGAGCGTCGCGAGCATGTCGATGCTCTTGCCCGTAGCGCAGTCCGTGATGATGTCGCACATGGCGAAAGCAGCCAACGCGCCAAGCGCGCATGGTCACACTCCGCCTGCAAAAGCGCCGGTTAAATCTGGACCTGCGATGCCTGCCTCTCGTCCTCCCGCGATCGGTGGCGCAGCGCCAAGCACCGCACCTCAGCAGAAAAAAGCAATCGGACAAGACGGCCGACCGGTTGATGTGAGTGCGGTCCAAGCCTATCGCGAACAGCGCCTTAACCGAGCGGGTGGACCTGACTATACGCTCCCTCCGGGCGTCCTGAACGCCAAGGACATTCCGCTACCGCCTGCAAACATTAGCAGCGCGCACGGAGGCACAGGGCGGTCACCGTTGGCGCAAACAGCATCACTGCCGTTGCCCTTGATCAATCAAGCTCCTGCTCCGGTCCCGTTGGTCCATAACACCAGCAGCAAGTTTGAGTTGATTGAAGTCACGGCCGCCGATGCAACAAGTAATTTGCCTCAGCAATCACCCGCAACGACCACTGACGAGGGGACTTCAGGTGGCATGAAAGCCGCGATGGCTTTTGCTGCGCTGGGGCTGGTTGCGCTTGGTAGCGCCATTGTTTGGATCGTTTTGACCAAGTAGCAAACTGGACGATGGCCCCAAAATGCGCCACTGACATCACATCCTAGAATGTGTCGCATTGTCGCTGCTCTCGCTCACTCACCTCAACGACTCGAAAACCCGCTGCTTCATGCCCCGCGTTCGCTGCGAGTGCTTGCGCAAGAGCATAAACATGGCTGGGGCGTTGCCACACAACGCCACTCGCTGTGGGAGATCGCTCGTTCGACCGCGTCAGCGTTTGGTGACTCGGCGTTTGATCAAGCGTGTGCAGTCGAATCTCATGCGTGGATCGCTCACATTCGCCTCGCGACTGTAGGGAGTATCACCTACGAAAACACACACCCGTTCTTGCGCCATAATTGGTGCTTCGCTCACAACGGGACCATTGATGATCGAGCATTTCTTCAAGAGCAGCTCAGTAAGTCCCGCGACACTGAGCGGCTTGGACACACAGATAGCGAGCTTTTTTTCGCGTATTTGCTCTCTCGTTTTGATGCTGCTGGTGTGATTGAAGGCCCCGCCAACTCCCAGTTTGATCAAGCTTTGGTCAACGCCATCAGCGAGGCGACCCACCGTGTGAACTTTGGCGCCATCAACTTTGTCCTCAGCGACGGACGCACGATGTTTATTCACCGATTTGGCCGCACGCTTTGGTATCGACAGGGGCCTGGTGTGCTGCTGATCGCCTCGGAGCCTTGGGATTCTGAAGAAAATGGGTGGGTGAGTCTTTCTCCGGGCGAACTGCTGCGAGCAGACATCGAACGCGATACAATCTCGCTGCGCTCTCTCAGCGCAGAAACGTGAACCGGTGTTTTTCTCATGATGCCTCAGCAAAATCCCTACGGCCAACCACAGGGAATGTATCCGCACCAACAGCAAATACCTGTCCCGGTGCCCTTCTCAGCCACACTGCTCTGGCTCTGCGGCGTTTTGAAGTTTGTCCCAACCCTTGGTTGCTTCGCTGGAGGCGCCATGGTTTTGGTGGGCATGAACTCGTTTATGAACGAAAACGGAGGGGCCAATGGCAATTTTTTAGGAGGCTTAGCAGCCCTCGCTGGAAGCGCCTTCGGAATCGCACTTCTGGTCTTTGGGTGTGTGTTCTTGTTCTCTGCGATCTTCGACACCATCGCCGGATCCCTTGCACGAAAAGGCCGCTCGTCGGGCCGGATTCTCGGGATCATCTCAGCCATTCTCAGCCTTCTTGGCGTGGGAGGCAGCCTGCTGAGCACCCTGCTGACACCTCGCAACGCAGACAACGGCGGCGGGGCTTTTATCGGCGGCGTGATCGGGATGATGCCGTTTTTGTTGATCAACGGGTACATCCTGTTTTCGTTTATCAATAACCCCAACTCGTTTCGCAACTGATCCAACACGAACGAATCGCACACAGCGGGTGAGGACAGCCAGAATCACTCTGGTGTATCAACAGGGGCTGTGAAATTTAGATTTGCTCTGCCTCAAAAAACACTCGCGGTTGGCGCGCTGGCTCTGGCATTCACCGCGGGAGCGATGGTGCCTAAAAATGCACACTCGGACACCCCTCGCTCGAGTGCCTATCGTCGCTTGACGGTCCTCGCACAAGTGCTCGCACACATTGAGAACAGCTACGTTGATCCAGTCGATCAAGACCGGCTCATCGACGGTGCAGTCCGCGGAATGGTCGGCTCACTTGATCCTCACTCAACGTATCTGTCGCCAGACGACTATGCGCTTCTTGAGGCGGACACCAGTGGTCAGTTCGGCGGCGTTGGTATCGAGATCGACGCCCGTGGGGATTTTCTCACAGTATTGGTGGCATTTGCGAACTCACCCGCAGCTCGCGCAGGGATCCGTCCAGGTGACGAGATGCTCGAGGTGGATGGACGAGATGCTCGAGGACTTGACGTCGATGAGGCCGTTCGTCGCATGCGCGGCCCCGCCGGAACCCGCGTGCGCGTCACACTTCGTCGTCGCGGTCAGACTGATCCCATTCGTGTTGAGCTCGTGCGCGAGGTCATTCACGTCGCGAGCGTTGAAGGTCGAATGCTGCCCGAAAACGTGGGCTACATTTCGCTTCGTACGTTTCAAGACCACTGCAGTGACGAGGTCTCTCATGCGCTTGATCGTCTGACCCGTGACGCGGGTGGACACCTCCGAGGCCTGGTGCTTGATCTGCGCAATAATCCAGGTGGTTTGTTGGATGAGTCCGTTTTTATCGCCGATGAGTTCTTACGTGACGGTGTGATTGTGAGCACCCGCGGACGCAATGGCCAAGCACAAGACGAGGCCCGTGCGCGGGTTGCGGGGACGCGGCCGGATTTTCCCATCGTCGTGATTGTGAATGGGTACACCGCGAGTGCTGCTGAGATTCTCGCCGGTGCGCTGCAAGATCACCACCGTGCTTTGATTGTGGGCACTCGGACGTTTGGCAAGGGAAGCGTCCAAACCGTGATTGATCTTCCCGACGGGGCGGCGCTCAAGCTCACAATTGCGCGCTATTTCACGCCAAGCGGCCGAAGTATTCAAGCCCAAGGGATCGCGCCTGATGTGCTCGCCGACGAAGGAGAAACACCAGAGCATCCCGTTGAGCGTGAGCGCGAACGCGATCTTGAGCAACACCTTCCTGCGAGCGAGCAAGGCGACCCAGAGCCTGAGCCTATCGCGGGAAGTGACATTCGCGATCTGCAACTTCGGACCAGCTATCAGCTTCTTCGCGCGCTCATTCGAACTCGCGAAGCGGCAAATCCATCATTGGTGCCCCGCCGCAACAGCACCGCACAAACGACAACGCCAACATCAACTATAAGTGATGCTGGCGTTGGAGCCCAAACTCGCTAACCGTCGGTTAGAGAATTTACGGAAAAATATCGCGTTCGTGATAGACGGTCTCAATGCGCTTGAGAGCCAGCGCGTACGCTGCGGTGCGAAGATCAATGTTGTGCTCACGTGAGAGGTGAACCACCTCTTGGTAGACAGCTTTGATTTGCTTGTCCAAACGAGCATCGACCTCTTCGAGATCCCAGCTCTCGCTGCGCTTGTTTTGGACCCACTCGTAGTACGAGACGGTCACGCCACCAGCGTTTGCAAGGATGTCCGGGATGATCACGATTCCTTTGTCTAAGAGAATCTTTTCGCCCTCTGGTGAGCAAGGGCCATTGGCACCCTCAACAACCAAACGGGTGTTCATGATCTTGGCTTCTGGCTCAGTGATCTGATTCTCCAAAGCCGCAGGAATAAAGATGTCATTCTTGACGGCGAAGAACTCTTCGCGTGTGATGGCTTTGCCAGCTGGATATCCAGCAACGCCCTTGTTCTCACGAACCCACTGACTCAGCTTGTGCTCGCTAAAGCCCTCTGGGTTGTACAGATAGCCCGTGTGATCGCCCACAGCGATCAAGCTCGCACCAAACTTCGACAAGATCATCGCAGCGTTGGCGCCCACGTTGCCGAAGCCTTGGACGGTGTACGTGCAGCCTTCGAGATTGAATCGGTTGTCACGAGCCCACTCGGTGATGCAGTGGACGACGCCTTGACCGGTTGCTTTCTCGCGACCGAGTGTTCCACCTGAAGCGACAGGCTTACCGGTGACGACACCGCGACTGGCCTGCTTGTTCACGTGACCCACGGTGTTCATGTACGTGTCCATCATCCAGGACATCGTTGCGCTGTTGGTGCCTACGTCGGGCGCAGGAATGTCGTACTCCGGCCCAATGTTGCTGCCCAGAGCGTGTGTAAATCGTCGGGTAATTCGCTGCAACTCACCTGTCGAATGTTCGCGTGGATTAAACTTAATGCCACCTTTGCCGCCGCCGAAAGGCAGCTTCATCAGTGAGCACTTCCAGGTCATCATCGCTGCGAGCGCTTTGACATCATCCAACGTGACGGACTCGTGGTAGCGAATGCCGCCCTTGTAGGGACCAAGGATGTTGTTGTGCTGGATGCGATATCCCTTGAACAGCTTTACCTCGCCGTTATCCATTTTGACGGGAAAGTTTACGATCAACTCATTCTTGGGCTGAGACAACAAGTGCTCGGTCGTGGGATCAAGGTTGATCGCACGGGCGGCATTCTTCAAATACCCCTGAATGACCTGAAAGAACTCGTACTTATGAGACATGCTTCCGGATCGTCCTTTCGACTCTCGGTGGTTGGTGTGAAAACTTTTTTCGCACCATAAAATGAAATGAATTCAAGAGTCCGCGCGCTTTGTTACCGCCAGATTGGGTGTGCAATCAAGAACACAATGCGCGTCAAAATTTGCGACACAGTGCGCAAATTGATTTCAGCAACCAATTGCCAAGCAAACCGCAGTTCTACGGAACCAGCCAACCCACACGCTGCAAGCCATAGAGAGTCAACGAAACAAACAACAGCGCGTCCACTCGGTCCAAAATCCCTCCATGACCGGGCAAGATTCCACCGGAGTCTTTGACGCCAGCAGAGCGCTTCATCAACGACTCACACAGGTCTCCAATTTGGCCCAGGGCTCCGGCCAACACCACCGCAAACATCCCCTTCGCAAGAGGCAACTCAGGCAGAAACCAATAGTGCGCAAGCAGCCCTCCCACGGCACTTCCGCCGAGACCCCCGATCGCTCCAGTCCAAGTTTTATTCGGCGATACCGTGGCATACAGCTTGGGCCCACCAATCAATTTACCTGCAAAATACCCGCCCGTATCGCCAAACCACGACACCATCAATGTCAGAACAACAAGCCCTGCACCGATGTGCCGAGACCCTGTCTCGTGGACTCGTCCAAGGGCCGAGTTGGCCGCAAACCCTATCCCCAAGTACATTGGAGCCAAGGTCATTGAGGCCATTCGGAGCAACGCCGTTGACTGGTCCATCGGGCGAAACAGCGTGTAGATCAGCGCGACGGGGACAAGCGATGCCATCGCAGCGATCACCGCAAACGACGAACCCTTCGTGCCAAAATCGGTGACCAACAAGAGCGCGTACAACCCCACGGACATCGCGACACCAACGAGGCGTCCGAGCTTGTCTTCGTTGTGAGTAAACGCAAAGAACTCAAGCGAGCCCACAACCAGCGCGATCCCAACAAAGCCACCCCAAGCAAACCACGGGAGCTTGTAGATCAGACCCAGCAACAACGGAACTGCAACCACTGCCGTCAGCAGTCGCGACAACAAATTGTTCATCGAGCGCCGTGAGCGTACTTTGCCAACGGACGTGTCGTCGCCACTGAACGTTCAGCCGTTGTCGCAATCGTTGGATTGGCCCCACTGTGAAGCGATCTTACTTGACCCCCCGTGAGCCCAAAACGACGCTCACGCTGTTGAAACGCGCCCACGGCTTTGTAGAGATCTTCGCTGTCAAAATCTGGCCACAGTGCCGGGCTAAAATGCAACTCTGAGTAGGCTGCACCCCACAACAAGAAGTTTGAAATCCGCAGTTCTCCACCAGTACGAATGAGCAGGTCAGGATCGCCCACGGCGACGGATGCAATTTTTGACTGCATGAGCTCGGGCGTAATGGCCTCTGGAGAAAGGGTTCCAGCTGCGACAGCGCGAGCAAGATCACGCGCGGCATCAGCGATCTCTTCGCGTCCTCCGTACGACAGCGCGAGCGTCAGCGTCATGGCACCGTTTGAGGTCGATTCTTGCCGCAGCGGATCGAGCACATTGCGAACCTCTGGAGGCAACCGTGACAGATCGCCGATCGCGCGCAGGCGAATACCATTGCCGAGAATTTCTTCGCGCTCAGAGAGCAAAAACTCACGCAATAAGCTCATAAGCAGTTGCACTTCCATCGCTGGACGTGCCCAATTTTGCTCAGAGAAGGCAAAGAGCGTCAACGCCTCAATGCCAAGTCTGCGCGATGCTCTCACGATGCGACGCACCGCTTCGCTCCCACGCCGATGTCCTTCAGCTCGCGGCAAGCCTCGTTGTTCAGCCCATCGTCCGTTGCCATCCATAATGATCGCGACGTGACGTGGAAGATTTTTTGCTTCGACAGTGGTTTGGGTCACCATGACGTTCTGCGATAGCACTCCCAAAAGCTGTCGTGAATCCCTCAACTCCCCCAACGGTCCGGACAATAGGGTGAGTGGTTTGAGCGTCGAATCGTCAAAGTTCTCATCGACTAGACCAAATGAAGGATTAGTCTGCAGGTGTTATGGCCGACACGTTTGATTATTACAAAGAGCTTGGGATTGATCGCACCGCCGACGAAGAGGCGATCAAGAAGGCTTTTCGTGCGCTGGCGCTCAAATATCATCCAGATCGCAACCCAGACAACAAGAAGGCCGAGGATCGCTTCAAGCGTGCCAACCGTGCGAATGAGGTGCTCAGCGATCCCAAAAAGCGTGCGCTCTATGACGAGTTTGGTGAAGTTGGTTTGCGCGACGGGTTTGAAGCGGACAAAGCCCGGCAATACGCACAGTGGCAAAGACAGGGAGGCGGGGGGCCAAATCTCGAAGATCTACTTGGAAATGATGCGAGTCAACCCGTTGATTTTTCATCGATTTTCGAGAAGTTTTTTCCTGGTGCAGGTTCCGGATTTTCTGGGTTTCGCACCGCCCAGCCAATGCGTGCGCGGGATCTTGAAGGAGAGCTATCGATTGATTTCGCTCAAGCCATCCGAGGCGCTGAGGTCTCAATCAATGTGAATGGAAACCCGATGACCGTCCGGATCCCGCCTGGAGCCCGCAATGGGTCTCGCATTCGAGTGGCTGGCAAAGGGATTCCTGCCGGGGGCCAAGGTCCCATTGGCGATCTCATACTCAATCTGCAGGTCAAACAACACGAGCGGTTTTGGCTCGAAGAGTCGGGCGAGCTTCATGTGCGTGTTCCCATCACGGTGGGCGAGGCGTTTGCGGGCGCGAAGGTGCGTGTTCCGACTCCAGGTGGAGATATCACCGTAACCGTTCCTGCGAGGGCCAAGAGCGGCGCTCGGTTGCGAGCGCGGGGCAAAGGCCTACTGGCAGGCAAGTCGCGCCCGGCCACAGATCTCATCGTGCATCTTGAGATCGTCCTGCCCGAGTCGGACACCCCTGAGCTGAAAGCCGCAGTCGAGACTATCGAACGCAGCTACCTCAACAACGTTCGAGCCGAGTTAGTTCTTTAACAAGTTTTTAGGGATCAGCGGACGTCAATATCGCCGCACGTTGAATCCGATCACCGGGGAGGATTCCATCGACAGCATCCATGCCGCGCACCACGCGCCCGACCCAGGGATAGCGAGCGTCTAAGTGCGGTGCGTCTGCGGTCACAACAAACAGCTGCATGCCTCCAGTATCGAGACCCGCAAGAGGGACTCCAACGGCTCCGCGATCAAAGGGCCTGAGCGCGAGCTCCGTTCGAAGTGGACTTTCGGTTCCGCCGTAGCCATCTCCGCGTGGGTCGCCACCCTGTGCCACAAATCCCGGAACCACGCGATGAAACCGTAACCCCGTGTAGCGACCCTGCTGCACTGTCTGAATGAGTCTGTCGACGGCAAGAGGCGCGGCTGAGCGATCAAGCAGCAGATCGAAGGTTCCTGCGTCGGTCTCAAATCGCACCCAACGTGGAGTCCCTTCATCGATCACCGCGTCACTCGCTGACGAAGCAACCACAGAGGCATCTGGAACAAACGTGCTCTGGATCGCACGGACCTCGCTGCTGCGATGGCGATCAATCAACGCAAGCTGCCTCGTTGCGCGGGCCAACCGAATGGCCTGCACACGAGCTTCAAGCATGGGTCCTTCTGGCCCATCAAACGGCGCCACAATGAGCACATCTCTCACCGCCGGAGAAACACGACGTGCCAGCTCATCGTGCGTCACAATGCCTTCAATCAGCGAAGCGAGGACTCCGGGATCTCGTTCGTGCGACAGAGTCTCTATCAAGGGCAACGCTTGTGCGGCTCGAAGCGAACACGCTGCTGTCGCGATTTCTGCTAGCACCTGCGCCGGTCCAACGGTGCTTTTTAGTTCTGTGAGCGCCCGCGCTCGTTGCACATCGCTGTCGGTCATCTCTGCAAGCACTCGAGCTTGTGCGATCGCGCTGATCCATCCGAGTGGCCCACTCGCGCAGGTTCGCGTGTGCTCGACACGGTTGTTCCACCGGTCGAGCGCGAGGGCGTCTTCACAGGTGAACCACGCTTGTGTTTCATCGCTCAGGCCAGTGACAACCGGTGCACTCGTCACCAAGGTCACCCACAACGGCAGCTCGGTCGCGGTTCGAACCGTCTTTGGGATCCCATCGCGAAACGCTCGCCAGGCATTGCCCCAGAGCCTCGGAGCGACCCTCGCACGCGGCAACATTCGCTCTGCCCAAAGCCTCCAAGGCACTTGTGCAGCATCGTCACGATCAGCCAGGGACTTCGCCACCGAAGGGACGACCAAGGGGCTCAACATCGCGAGCTCATCCACAGTCGGGATCCAATGCGCCATACGTAACCGTCTCGCCGCCGCGAGCTGCACTTCAAGCGTCGCAGAGAACAGCCCCCGTCGAAGCTCCTCGTCAACAATCGCGGGAGCGATCCCCTCTGCGATGCGAAAGCGAGAGACAATCGTTCCATAGCTCGCAAGCTGTGTGCGTTCGATGTTCCACTGTCTCGGCGGAAGCAGTGCGCTGAGAGTTCGTTGCCGACCCGCGAGCGCACGAAGCATCCAGCTTCTGTTCGCGATCTCCACTGAGTCCCACCAGCCCGCAAGCTCGGCACTTGGAAGCCTTCGCGCGAGCGCAAACTCCCGCGCACGTCGTCGAGCTAAACTCTCATTTGCTCCCGCGACGACACACGCACGACGCTGAGTCAGAGAGAGTTCGCCTTCTTCAAACGCGAGCTCGAGAAGGTCCATTCCACTGACGTCTGCTCGGACGAGGGTGCAGGGGTCTCTGCCTGCCGCCCCGACGGTTTGTTGGACGTCAACTTGCGCCCTCGCAGGGTCGAGTAAAACGCGAACTGCAGCGTCCTGCCCCGACGCCGTTGGACTGGGTCGACAGGCACCGACGCTCACAACCGCTGTCCAGCCAGCCAGAGCCAGCAATTTTTTGAATCGTTTTTGCATTGGGGTATTTGTGTCACTCATTGCGGATTCCTCGGCTCTTCAAAAGCTACGTCTGGCACTCTCATGCCTGCGTGGAGTGGGAGTTCCAATCCGCCAATGTTCCATGTGGAACATCTTTGCATTGCCGACCAAAGCGAACAATGACCACGGATGACTGGTTTCTGAACGAAATCGCGGACCTAAAAGCGCAGTCTCGCTTTCGAACGCCGCAAATGATCACTGACATTTCGCCCACAACTGCGAAGTTAAGCAACCGCGAGCTTACGGTCTTTTGCAGCAACGACTACCTCAACCTTCGATGGCACCCAACGTTTCGGCTCGTCCTCCACGAGTGGCAACTGCCCGTCGTTGGCGCTGGTGCTTCAAGAATGGTGAGCGGCGACGTCGATTCGATTCGAGAGGCGGAGCATGCTCTGTGTAACTGGTTACAGCTTCCGGCTTCCCTGCTTTTCTCAAGCGGGTATGCGGCGAACGTTGGAGCGATCGGAGCAATCGCAGGACCTGAAGATGTGATTTTTAGCGACGCACTCAATCACGCAAGCATCGTTGATGGTTGTCGTTTGTCTCGGGCGAAGACCGTGGTTTATCAGCACCGCGACACAGCTGAACTTGAACACCTCATTCAGCGAGCGAAGCCATTTCGTCGCGGATGGATCGTCACTGAGTCTGTCTTTAGTATGGATGGCGATCTCGCTCCTTTGGTCGAGCTCCGAGCCTTGGCGGACCTCAATCAGCTGGGTCTGTATGTCGACGAAGCCCACTCATTGGGAATTTTTGGCGATCGGGGACGAGGACTCCTTGCTGCAAGTTCAGTCCATGCTGATGTCCTGGTCGGCACATTTGGAAAGAGCCTCGGCGTGGCAGGTGCTTTCGTCGCGGGCTCTCAAGCACTCCGCCAAATCCTCTGGAACAAAGCCCGATCATTCGTCTTCTCAACCGGGATCAACGTCGCACAGGCTCTCTTAAACAAGTGCGCTGTCGGCCTCATCCAAAGCGAGGACGCATCGAGAACCGCGCTCGCTCGAAACGTCGCACACCTCACCGCCAACTTTGCCGCGATGGGGACAACGTCGCCCCGTGATGTTGCGACACCGATCTTTCCGGTCCTGCTCGGGTCTGAGTCGGCAGCAGTCCAGTGCTCGGAAGACCTCCGCCGCGATGGATTCTTTGTCTCCGCCATCCGACCTCCGACTGTTCCACGTGGAACATCTCGACTTCGGATCACCGTGACTGCAGGACACACTGGACCGCAGATCGACGCTCTGACCACGGCACTCGAGAGTGTCCTCAGAAGGACAAAGCCATGAAGACCCAGGTCGTCATCGCGATCACCGCAACCGATACTGGAGTCGGAAAAACCACAATCACTCGCGGTCTGCTCCGAGCGCTGATTGATCGCGGGAAGAAACCGTTTCCACTCAAATGGGTTGAGACGGGCTGCTCAGCGAACACTCCTTCTGATCGTGACGCACTCGCTGCGGCGGCCAAGGTCGAGTCCCTTCTCCCCGACGTGGGTCCCCTCCGGCTGGCAATCCCAGCGGCACCCACCGTTGCTGCACGTCACGAAGGCCGTGGATTGGTGCTCACGGACTATCAGGACGTTTTAGAGACCGCCAAACACCACGGAGAAATGGTCATCGTTGAAGGGGCAGGGGGAGCCTTGGTTCCAATGACGCAAGAGGCAAACTTCGCGGATCTGTGCGTAGCTTTGGAGGTTCAGTACGCAGTCGTTGTCGCTCGAACGACACTCGGAACGATCAACCACACAGCCCTCACCATTGAAGCACTCCAACACCGAAAGATTCGGATTCTGGCAGTTGTCCTCAACGAGAACACCCCGACAACAGACGACAGTGGGAGTTGTGATGAGC
>JANNCG010000313.1:0-6619 GCA_031386385.1 Myxococcales bacterium | reverse complement strand
TGCGGTCCATGCCGCACGTGTGACTTCAATGTGTAGCTGCGATTGAGTATCCATAGTGGCTCCTGCCCAGCGCATTTGTGCTGCAATTTAAGCTAAATCCTTCGGACCACAGCGCTGTGGGTTGACGATTTGGCTCAATTTGCAGCACTTTCGTCGTGGTCGCTCGCATGCTGCAAAACACCTGTGTTTAGCCACGCCGTTTCGATGTGTTCGACACACTTCGGTTGCGATACGCGGTGCACGGGCTGCACCAACGAGCGAGCATCACAAACCCAGCAAAGTTCGCGAGCGTCTTGTGAAAAGTGCTAGCGTTGCGTTGTGTTCTGTCCATCTTGTGGTGTGTCGCTTCCCGACACAGCGAAGTTTTGTCTTGAGTGTGGAGCCAACTTAGCTTCATTTACTCCTGGAAAATTACCTACTAATGCGACCGCCGGCGGTATCCCTGCAGGCAGTACAGGGGTAAGCAACAACTCGATCGCAGGGAGCCTGACGGCGAGTGGGTCGGTGTTGCGTGCTTCGGTCTCGATGGGTGGCGTCCGACCCCAAGTGTTTGTCGAGATGAGCAACGGCGAGCAGATCGTGCTTCCCTTTGATGGTCCCTCGCGAAAGACTCTGATCGCCGGGGGTATTGCGATCGCCATTTTGTGCCTCGGTGTGGGTATTGCAGCGGGCGCGCGTGCCTTTCGAGCGCATAACGCACCGGCACTCGCGCTAGCTCCACCATTGGTGGTGCATGAGACCAATGTGGTGCTCTCAGAGACCCCGTATATTCTTCCGTTTAGAGCGGTAGACGCAGACGGTGGTGCTGCCAATTTTGGCACTCTCCCGAGTGGTCGTGGACGTCCTGGATCCATTGCAAATTTAGGCGTAGTCGCGCAATCGGCGAGCGGCACTTCTAGGCAACCTGGCAATCTCGGCAGTGTACGCGGGATACCCGTCGCAAACCCGAACGCGAGACCCAATGGTGCTGCAAATCAACCGCTGAATGGACGAGACCCAGCTGTCGCAACCAATGCAAATAGCGAAGTCAATGCGGCTTTGGCCAACATCGCGCGCAATGCGAACAACGCGAACAATGGCAGCGCAGCAAACGCAGCGGGAGCGAGTGCCGACCCCCCGTTAGAAATTGGCAGCGGGAGCGAGCCCGATCTTGGAGGCATCCGAGGCCCACGAGGCCCTGTGGTGGGCGGGTATTCTGAGGGCGACACCACAGACGCCACCGGCACTATGAGCGACCCGACAGCGTTTACGTTTGTGTATCGCTTTCACCGTGCACAGATTGGCGCTTGTCACGAGAGCGTCACCCGCAGCGGGCAGAGCGTAGTGGGTCGCATCCGCGTAAGAATGCGGCTAGGCACCAACGGACATGTGGTCCGCACGACGATTTTGGAGAACACAACGCGCAACGCGCCACTCGCGCAATGTGTGCAAGATCGCATCCGATCATGGGCGTACCCCGCACCAGAGGGCGGCGAGGTCGACTTCGAGTACAATCTCGCGTTTGGCAGCTAAGGTCGTCAAGACAGCTTTGCAGCGCGGCAACTTCGTTGGTACAACGCCGCTCAAATGAAACTCGAAGACCTCAAAATCATTGTGACCGGCGCCGCTCGCGGTATGGGCCGACATTTTAGTATTCGTCTCGCAGAAGCGGGCGCCAGCGTGTGCGCAGCGGATGTGGATCAACCAGGGCTAGACTCGCTTGTCGAAGAAGCCAAAGGACTGAAGGGCAAAGTGTTTGCTCGCAAACTCAACGTGGCAGATGAGGCCGAAGTGGGCGCGTTTGTCGAATGGTCGTTTGAGCAAATGGGCGGACTCAACTCGTTGATCAACAACGCGGGGATTTTGCGTGACGGATTGCTGGTGAAAAAAGCACGAGACACCGGCGAAGTGACCAAACTTAGCAAAGAGCAGTGGGACGCAGTGATCGCTGTTAACCTCACCGGAGCGACACTCCTCGCGCGTGACGTCGTTGTGAAGATGGTGCAAAAAGAGCAAAAACCTGGCGTGATTGTGAACATCTCGTCGGTCGCGCGTCACGGCAACCGTGGGCAGTCCAACTACTCAGCCGCAAAAGCGGCGCTCGCTGCAAACACAAACACCTGGGCTCGCGAGTTCGGTGCGTTTGGCGTTCGCGTAGCAGCCATCGCACCCGGAATGATTGAGACCCCGATGACGCAGGGGATGAACCAGAAGGCGCGTGATGCGCTGGTGGCGCAGATTCCGGTGGGACGCATTGGTGTGCCCGAGGACATCTGGCTTGCGGTGAAGTTTTGCCTTGAGTGCGACTACGTCAACGGTCGCACGTACGATGTAGACGGCGGACTCTCGATGTGATTTAGCTTGTGAACGGTGGAGCATCCGTCCCGTTCACTTCCTGTACTCTCGCACTCAGACGCTGAGCAGATCATGCGTGAGCCGGTGTTTTCGGTGACACCCATGGGGCAAGGAGCGCGCTCTCGGGTGTACCGAGTAGAGACCGAAGAGGGGGCGGTTCGTGTGCTTCGGTTGAGCACAAAGGACTCTGGTCGTGTGGAGAGAGAGCAGTGGGTGGCGCAAGTATTTGCTGCAAATTCACTGATAAAACTCGTCTCATGCGTGCGCGTGTCTGGCGTCGCCTTGGCTGCTGAGTGTGACGTGGTCTCCATGCGGGCGGTGTCCGGTCAGACGATGGGGTTGGCTCTTCGCAGCGCGCTTCCCGCCACGCGGCGTGCGTTGTTTAAGGCGCTTGGTGAAGGCCTGACCGCGATTCATACGCAAACCGTGCAAGGTTTTTCTCTTGTCGATCGCGTGGGCAAGGGGCGGTATGCCTCGTGGCAAGAGTGTTTCACTGCGATCTCTGAGGGCGCTCTCGAAGAGCTTCGGGTCTCACCGCTCAACGATCTGCGCGAAACATGCTCGACACTCGTGCGTGATTTGCGAGCCAAATTGCCTACCGAAATTGTCGCTTCGCTCTTGCACGGCGACGTGCAGCCGATGAACGTGTTGGTCCAGCATGACCAAATCGTCGCGTGGATTGACTGGGAGTTCGCGATGGGCGGCGACCCTCTGTACGAGCTCGCCTACGTTGAGACGCTGTTTGAGTATGACTATGCGCCCTGGGTAGATGATCAAGAACGTGGGCAATGGCGTGCTGCTTTTTATCAAGGATATGGAGCTGATCCACTCTCGACCCAGCCCACACAGCGGGTGCTCTATGGGTTGGTCCACGCGCTTCGGAGCACGGAGTTTTCGAGCGTCGTCGCCCCCACGCTTGCCCCTGCCCTGCGCGCGACCTCCTTGCGGGGAATGCGCTCTCGCATACTGTCCTTTCTCGAACAGGCACAGTCGTTGTGAAAATGGGCGTACAGTCCTCAGCATGGTGAGACTCAGGAGCGATCAGCCGTGCGGGTAAAATCAACGCAAGATGTGATCACCTTTGCTGAGCCGCCAGTGCCGATTGCGTCCGGAGATGTGATCGGGGGAAAGTACACCATCAGTGAGCTCTACGGAGCGGGACCGTTGGGCTTCGCTTTTCGAGCAAAAGACCAAGGCGATCGAGATGTGGCGCTAAAAGTTTTGCACCCATCTCTGGTGCCAACGGAGCCGGAGCGCACGCGAGCACTGGCAGAGATCGAGAAACTCTCAGGCCGACCGATGAGGGCGATCGCGCTCCCTATCGATGCGGGTTTTACCGGCAAATTTGCTTACGTTGTCAGTCCGTGGGTGCAAGGACGCTCGCTCAGAAGAGTGCTCGGAGCCTTTCGTGATGCAGCGATTGAGCTCTCTCCTGGACATATTCACGGCATTCTCGCGGGGACGATTGACGCACTCAAAGAGCTCCATGGCTACTATGTGCACGGTGCGATCTATCCCGAGAGCATCCAGATCACGGTGGATGGGATGGTTCGGCTGACCGACGCAGGGGTCGCAGGGGCCATTAGCCGCGCACGGTGGATTGAGCACTTGGAGTACTTTCCCGACATTCGACCGTATGTGTCCCGTGAGTTTCATCAGGGAAAACCCTTAACCGCGTCGTCGGATTTGTGGGCTGTCGGAGCGCTCGCGAGTGAGCTGTTAACGGGCGATCCAGGCAGCCTCGCCCAAGGGATCGCGCCGTCCATGCTAGGCGAGTGGTCCCCGGCGGTCGCCGAAGCCCTCGAAAAACTGACGGCGATGAAAGCCTCTGTGCGTGTGGCTGCGCTTCCGGCGCTGATTCGGGCGATCGCTGAAGTCGCCCCGGAGCGTTTTTTGCCGCAGACCGGCAATTTGCCTGTGCAAAGAGCGCGGACTGAGATGATTAGACACACTGGAGTCACGCAAAACGAGGGGACCTCGCCCGGAATCGCCCTGGTATCGCGGCGCCCCAAGAAGAAACCTCGCTAGAATTCACGATTCTTCGACCGCGATACATCCTGGGTGAACCTTTTGAGTGATCAGTACGTCTTTCCATAACAAGACTCTGCCTCATTCGGTAATCTTCAGATGGTCGCTCAACCCCTCGAAACAACGCTCACATCCCTCACATCAGACGTAGGCACATCGGGCGTTCATCGTGCACAATACAACCACGGGTGTGAGCACCCAGACGTCATGCGTACCTGTCCAACTTGCGGAACCCAATACGAAGCCCCAGCGCAGTTTTGCACGCGCGATGGAGTCTCGTTGCGTGTGGACGCACCCGTGCACGACCCCTACGTCGGCACGATGCTGCTCAACCAAATTCGTATCCAACGGATCTTGGGCGCAGGCGGGATGGGGACTGTCTATGAG
Organism: Myxococcales bacterium; assembly: GCA_031386385.1. Classification (GTDB taxonomy): domain Bacteria; phylum Myxococcota_A; class Polyangia; order Polyangiales; genus JANNCG01. Next base: position 1,870 of record JANNCG010000313.1, on the reverse strand, counting down.
GGATTGGACGAGAGCATCGGTCGCCGTGTTGCAGTCAAAGTCCTGCATAAAGACCTGCTTTCAAATCGTGACGTCGCGACGAGGTTTCCGCGTGAAGCCAAGATCGCGCACGATTTAGATCACCCCAATCTCGTGCGACTGATCTTGTTTGGGACGCTTCCAGACGGGGTATTGTATCTCATCCTTGAGTATCTTGATGGCCCTACGCTCGCACAGCTGTTCGAGAAAGAGGGCGCTCTTCCGGTCGCACGCGCGGTGAAGATCATGGCGCAGATCTCCGATGCGGTGGGGTATGTGCATCGGCGGGATGTGGTCCATCGCGACCTGAAGCCTGAAAACGTCATGATCATTCGACGTGACGAAGACCAAGAGTTTCCAAAGATCCTAGACTTCGGCATCGCCAAAGTCCTCGTCAACAATGACACGCTCATGACGAGCACCGGGTTGATCTTTGGGACTGCCCGCTACATCTCGCCGGAGGGTGCCCAAGGCGAAGCCGTCGATCGCCGCTCAGACGTGTATTCGTTGGGCGTGATGACTTATCAAGCGTTGACGGGCAAGACACCGTTCGACGCGCAAGAGCCCATGCAGCTGTTGCTCAAGCACATAAACGACAGGGTTCCGCCGATGAAGAATCGGCTGCCGGCAGGGATGACTGTGCCCGCAGCGGTGGAGGCTGTTGTGTTGCGTGCGCTTGCAAAAAACCCCGCAGCTCGCTTCTCAGATGGCAGCGCATTCGCAAAGGCTTTGCGTGAAGCGCTCGCGGCCCCATCGGACGAGAATCGTCCTTCGCTCATTGGGGTCAACCCAACTCCACTCGCGCTCCCCATGATGAGCGCTCCGAGTGGAATCGTGTACGGTGTCCCGTCGACCAAGCCGTCGGTCCCAACGCTGATTGGTGCCAGTCCGCTCGACATGCAATCGCTCGCGGGTGTCGAGTCGCTCGGGATGGCGGGCACAGTCTCGGCCGACAGCCCAAGCGCTGCAGCTGTGATAGCATCAGCAGCACAGCCGCCACGCACCGCATCGCAGACCTCGCTCAAAAAATCTGCACCTCGTGTCGAGATGCCTGCGGCACCTATGCACAAGGCGCTGACCAACGGGTTGAGTGCCCCAGCAAACGGATATTCTTCTGCAAATCCAGCGCCCAATTCAGTCGTGCAGTCAGCGCCGGCCCCGCGCGCATCGCAGGTTCCGCGCACCGAACAGATTCCAGTTTCGACAAGCTCTCCTTTTGGCTACGGGACTGGCGTCGCTGTCGCTGAGCGCGAGGACGAGTTTTCGATTTCGGGAATGCCGAAAAAGCCTCTCGATCCAGCAGCGCTCCGAAGAACCGTGTTTCTCGTGTTGTTCACGATGATCCTCACGCTCGGGATCGGACTCGGCGCAGCGTGGGGGCTAGAAATGTTTCCTTCGCAACGTCGGGTTCGGACGCTGGCACGGTTAGAGACCTCCGCAGAAGACGCATTTCGCGCGAGTCGATTGCTCCGAAGTCCAGCTGGTGACGACGTTTTGTCCATCACCGGATCATTGCTTCACATGCAGCCGGGCCACCCACGTGCACTTCAACTGCGTGCTGCGAGCGCCATGCAGTTGCGAAATCGCGCAGTAGAGTTGCGAAACAATGCGCATCCCGAGCAGGGTTTGCCGCTGTTGCGTGATGCATTATTACTCCAACCTGATAATGCTGAGATCAGCTCTCTGTTGACCGTGTTCGATAACGAGATTGAGTCGATTGAGGCGCGCGGAGTGATCGCTGACGCGGGGATCTCAACGCCACCGACTAATCCAACGGGCACGCCCCCTGTTCGTCCAAACCGTCCAAACAACACCAACACCAACACCAACACCAACTCCAACACCAACACCA
>JANNCG010000282.1:0-4969 GCA_031386385.1 Myxococcales bacterium | reverse complement strand
GCACCCTCGCACAGTGCGCCCTGGCCACCCCGTGCGCCCTGCGCGACCCTCGCACGCAAGCACCTTCGGTGCGTGTATGCGTGCTCATTATATAAGCTTAGCTATGTTAGCGAATTGCGCGGTTTGACTGCGCGTCCGGCGTGTCACTTCGCTGCACGCTCTCACGCAACTCCGTGCGCGGGTGAACACTCGCTAAGCGAGTGCGTGAGTGCGTTACGCTTGTTCCACGGCGGTCGCTCCGTCATCGCTTCGCGACCCCGCGCAATTGAATCCATCCCCCACCCCCTTCCTTTTCGCAGGCAAAAGGAAGGGGAGTCAGAGTCCTATTTCACCAGTGATTGATCACACCGAACCTTCGAAGTGAGCCCGCGCGTGTCAACACAACTCCTGCGAGGATAAGTCTCCCACTACCCCTTGCCCGTGCGCCGAAAGTCCTAGAGATCTTCGAATCCCGGGAGCGCTTCGTACTCTTCGGCAGACTCGAGCATTGAGCGCTCTTCGAGGGACGGGAGGTAGTCTTCGATCCCATCAATGTCCTCAGGCAGAGCCCAGATGGACTCTTCGCTTGTTGGCTCTTGCGAGTGCGAGCTCGACTCTTCGAGCTTTGCGTGCGCCGTCGCGACTTGCTCTGCCGCAGCGTCTTCATCAAGCAGCCCATCCCAAGGCCCCGCGCTCTCTTCATCCTTGGGAATCTCTGGCAAAACACCGGTGGATTGATACGCATCCCAGCGCTCGGTGTGCTCGGTTTCAAGCAACGTGCGCACGGCAGAGCGGCTCTTGCGGTCAATGGGTTTTCCGTCTGTTGAGCTGCGAGGGCGCTGTCTTAGATCGCTGTACGGGTACACGGTAAACTCAACGTCAAACTGCAGCTCAGCGTGCAGGTGAGTGTACTCGCGGATGACGTTAGCTTTGCGAATGGTCACCTTCTCAAGCGTGCTCTTCCAGCCGTGTGAGCGCGCGACCAACTCTGGCGCGTCCACGTCGTCTGTGAACAGCTGAATGTCGATGTCGCTTCCTCGGCGAATGTGCCCCGTCGCGACAGAGCCGATTAAGCGCGGAGCAAACTCGTGCATCACCGTCATAGCCTCGAGCGCACACACTCGCATAACAAACAGCGCCATCTCGCGCTCGGGCCCCTCGCTCAGCTCGGCGATAGCGAGCAGAGCTTCACGAATCTCTCCGTTGCCTGGTAGATCCTGCGGGCGAAATCGCGCTTCTTTTGCACCTTGTTTGCCCAGCACGCGTCGGGCGGCGATACGCTTGGCGGTGAAGTACTGCTTCACGCCCTCGTCGTACATGATCCGGGCGGCTTCGAGAGCGATGGCGACGCGGGGGCCGCCAAAACGGTTGATTCCCATGGGTGTTAGCTCGCGGTGCAGAGAGAGCGTTTGAGTTTGCGAAGGGCGCCGCCGATCGAGCGGCCGTTGCGTTTGACGCCGTAGATGCGCTTGTAGACGACCTGCTGCGACACGCCAATGCGTCGGGCGATTTCGGACTGAGAGAGCCCGAGAAAAAAGTGCATCACCACGGCCTCGCGCTGTGCAGGCGTGAGGAGCTTTTCGACCGCTAAACGGACAGCTTCAAGGCGCTCTTGCCGCAAGGGTGTGCGTGTAGATGTGCTGCAAAATAGCTGACTAAAAGACTCACTCATCGCTCCAATCTTGATGCGCTTCTGCGCGGTTTGTGGGTTGTGACATTGTTAGTTCGTTCATGAGGGTTTGCAACGCCCACTCGGGGTGGTTGACTTTGGCGTGCGGGTCACGTCCAGCGAGATCATAGCGCCGAAGTTTTTCTAATCGCTGCAATCGAAGCTGTTGCCTGCGCAAATGTTTGCGTGTGCTCTGAGGAGTCTTCAACAGATCCAGGTGATGTGCAATGAGCCAGCACGATTCGGGGTCAATGAGCTCATCGAGCAGGTCCGCGCCTTCGGTGTCGTGCGTGGGGCCGTCAATGGCTTTTCCGACGTCGTGAAAGAGGGCAGCGGTGAGCAAGATGGGGTCGCGGGTGTCTACAAGAGCGCACTCGAAGACTTGCAACGAGTGGTACAGGGCGTCGCCTTCGGGGTGATAAGCGGGCGACTGGCGAACGCCGTCGAGGGCTGTGAGCAGGGAGAGGAGGTCTTGAAAGGGCACGTCTTATTGGGGCGCAGTTGGGTGGTGCTGCGAGGGGATTGCGTGGGTTGTACTTATAGCCTTGGCTACACCCACTGTCGACGCAGAATCGTCGCCATTATTTTGAGCTTATCTTGCAAATTCAGCGGGATTATTTTTAAACAGTCGACTGTTTAGCCGTCTGGACAGAGGGCGCGCTACCGAATCCAAGCGCTATAAACCGGTCGCATCAAGCCGGTCACCAGGGTGGCAAGGCGGGCGGCTCCTGCTGGATTAAAGTGAGTGTGATCCGCGACGCAGTCGTTGACGCAAAAAATCCGCAGCGTTTCGCGCTCGCCCAACCGAGTGAACTCCGCGCGGCTCGCGGCCTCAAGGTCCAACAGCGGAACATTATTATCCATCGCCACCTGCTTCATCGCTGCGGGGTACAAACCGTGCGTCTCTCGACACACAATCCTCCCTCCCACAGACCCAAAGCTCATCCGTGCCACACTGGTAATCAACAGCGGAAACCCTCCGCGCGCCCGCGTCTCACGAATGTACCGCTCAAGATAGTCTCGATAGGTTCCGCGAAATGTTGGCGCGACGCCCGTTGTGGTGTGCCGCTCGGGATCGGCGTTTTCGTCGTTGTGGCCGAACTGAATAAACACCCAGTCTCCTGCGCGAATCGTGCGCATCACGGCGTCGGCACCCCCCCCGGCGATCCAGAGGTTCGAGCTGCTGGGGGTCCGAGTGTAAAAACTGAGCGTGCTTGTCCCGCCGATGGCGTTGTTTTGCACAGTAATCGCTGGGACTAAAAGCGGCTGAAAGTGCTCTCCCCAGCCGTCGGTTCCGGCGGTGTTGGTCTGCACGGTCGAGTCGCCAATGAGAAACACTTTCGACGGAACACTCGCCGCGCGCGCATCGGGTATGGCCCCAACGTCCACTCGCGAAGGGACATCACGCACGCTCACATCGGCACGAACTCCGGAGTCAACCGAGGGACTATCAAACTCGACAATCGGGTCGGGAGAGTCTGTGACGATCCCAATATCTTGTCGTTGATCGCTCGTGCTCACGTCTATTGCGCGCACACCAGAGTCGCCATCTGCAACTCCGTCTTCCACCGCGCAGGCAGAGAACAACGTGGACAGAGTATAGGTCGCCAATGCTGCAGCGATACCTCGACGATAAGGTCGCAGGCGGTCCATCAAGTTGTTGTGTGGAGGGGACGCAGGCTCACTCATCACTCGATTGTACACGACTGTTCAGAGAGCGAACTCGTTGAACTGCTCGCGCGATACACTTCACACACGGGCTGAGCGAGCGCTGAGTCCGCTACAAAATGCAGTCGGCTGGCCGGTAGATCACGCGGCGGTTGTCGTCTTCGTGGCACTCTTGCACTTGGTCGTTGGCGTCAGCTACCGCTTCAACCGTCGCGTCGCGGGGGAGCATTTCCATGGAGCTGCACGTGATTACGGCAGCGGCAGGTCACAACCGCGTGACATGAGCATCCAAGACGCGGTGCAATCGGTGAGCGAATTCACAGGTGTAAAGCGCCCTTCGGGAAAGGTCACCGTCCCCAAGTACCACACGCCTTGGCGCAAGAAGTTGTCACGATGCAACCGCGCTACCGATCGCTCGCGGATAATAATATCCACATCCGTGGAGCTTGGATCTCCGGACCGGCTCCAGTGCTCAACCAGGATGTGATAAGTCCCCGCAGGGGCGCGGTCTAAGAAGATGTTTTCGGGACCAAAAGAGCCGGTGTTGTCGATGTCTTTGCGTGGATTGTCGGTCATATCCCCGGGCATCCCCCACTCAAGCCCCGTTGGACTCATACACGTGAACCAAGTGCAGTCATCAGTCATGGAGTTTAGTGCGCGGGGTGCACGCAATAGGTGAAGCTCAAGGTCTTTGCCCGGGAGGTCCCACGAGAGGGTCACGCGCAGGTCGTTGCCGTCGCACTGGGTGCCTTCGAGACGCCGGACGATCACTCGGCTTCCGCGATCATTGCGACATACTATACGAACGATATTGGTCCCGCAAAACACCGGGATGGTTGTCGAGAACCGACCCGTGCCTTCGGGATCCACAGGGATCGATCCGCTAGTGTTTCCACAGGATGAATTAGAGACGTACCAGCGGCACTCGGTGGCTCCACGGGAGGCCCCGGTGATGGACAAACTCGTAGCTGCTGGCGGCAGGCGAGGCCCGTCGAGCTCGGCCAAGTCGGTGAAGGGATCAGGGCACGACGCGCACATGGGCGGGTCCGTGAACTCTTCGTTCATCATCCGATCGGGGTACGGAGGCGCGCCAATTTGCATGCCACAGCCAGGTCCGCCGTCCGTCACTGAAGGCGTGTCGTTGTCGTTGGCATCAACGCTCATCGACGGAACATCTAGCCCGTTTGGGACGTCGAACCCTTGGCCATCCATCGGGACTACCACTGTGTCCATCACAGACTGCGCGTCCCTCCCCGCGTCGGTGCCAAGACCATTTTCGCCAGAACATCCGAGCAGCGCGAGGGTGATCGCAAGCCAACACAGCAGCCGTTTTGTCATAGGGGTTGCGTGGACAATACCAGATAAAAGCTATCTCACACAACTCGCCGCAGTCTGCGGACTGACATCCCTTGTGCTTAGGGACAGCACCAAAACCCGGGTCCCCCCTCACGCTCCATCTCGATTTGGGATTGCTCAACAATGGCGCGGGTAGCGGCAGGCAGATTGGCGATGGCCGAAGGATCACGGCGCATGGTGGCTAACGTCGAGGCATAGGCGGCACGGCATCCAGCACGTCGAGCCTCTCGATCGGACGCCTCGGTAGAGGGATACACTGGCGCGACGGCCCAGCAGGTTGTGTTCAGTGGGATCGCG
>JANNCG010000279.1:0-1958 GCA_031386385.1 Myxococcales bacterium | reverse complement strand
GAATTTGAATGCGTTGCTTGTGGGCACAAAGCAAACGCTGACCTCAACGCTGCAAGAGTGCTCCTCAGCCGTGGAATGCACGGTGGTGAAGTCTGTGGAGGCGACGTGATTGCACGGCCTGTGAAGCAGAAACTCCGCGTTGTGAGGCGCGCGACCCGTGCTGATTCCGCTGCTTTCGCTCAGGCGAAAGCTCCGGACTTCAGTCCGGAGTAGCTTTACCCACGTTATGTTCGAGAGCTTGTCTCGCTCTTGCATGGACAAGTTCGAAAAGGCAAGCAGGTGATCTTGTGCACCCACAGTCACGAGCTCATCGATCAACTGCTCGCACCCAACGACGACAGCGGCGAAGCGATCGCGCCAACGATCCACCGACTTCGGCTGATTGAAGGTGTGCTCCGTTCAGTCACGGTATCGGCAGAGAACGCGCGCACTATTCGGGACGAGCTGTTCGAGGATCTTCGCGCGTGATTGAGCTAACGATTCTAACGGAAGGCCCTGACGACGTCGCTGCGTTGACGGAGTTGTTCATACGAACGGGTAGAGTGGGCACCGCCCGCCCGATCAACAGCGCTGCGGCATCGACAGCGACAACTCGCGACCGAATGCACCACCTCACGGCATACACTGCCGACAAAAAGACCAAATCCGGAACGATCAAGATTGTCGCTGTCGTTAATGAGAGTACGCTTCCAACGAAAATTGCCACAGAAATTGCAAGCCTTTCAATCAACGATCCCGGTGCGCCAGAGCGACGGTTCGCGCTCGTGTATGACCCCGACGTTAAGACTCCTTCGCAGTTCGAGGACGCGGTTCACGCTGCGCTAACAGTTGGAGCACCAGCTTGGACGCTGGCGAAAAACGGCCCACGTTGGACACTTACGCGCTTTGGCGAGACCATCTCGCTCACGGCCATTCCGTGGTGCTGCGATGGGCCGGTGCTCGACTCGTTGCCCAATGTGCAAAATCTTGAGCGAGTGCTCTGCGCGATACTCGCCGAAACGTATCCTGCAGGAGTCGCGTACATAGAAGCTTGGCTTGAAGAAATTCGGGATTTTCGCAAGGAGTTAGAGATCACCGCCGTCCCAACGTGGAAGGCCGCCATCCATCTCTGGTGCGCGCTCGTAGACGACGACAAAACGGAGGCGGCGGTCGCCAAGCGATTTCTGGGACAGCTTCAATCATGCGCCGAGGCTGCGAGAAGGGTGAACGAAGAGAACGGCGTTTTACCGGCGTTGCGAGACTTACTTCGCGGCACAGAAAATCCGTAACACCGCCCAGTGTTAAGTGAGCCGCAGCCGCGCTCCAAACGCCTGTCGCAGGCTCTGTAACTCGCCCTCGCTCTGCCCGCGTACGGACATCTCGATGAACTCGAGCCCCTCACCCATCGGACTGGTTTTAATGATCTCTGTGATCCCATCGGCGACGCCGATCCAGAGCATCGTGAGGGTCTTCAATCGCGCGCCTAACGGCGAGTGAGCGAGAATCCGGATCGCCTCGTTGCCCAGTGAGTAGTTGCCGCTAACGTCTAACGTGTGGACCGAACCAAGCGTTTCGGAGTGCGAAATATCAGCCAGATCATCTGTCTCCAGGTTGCAGCTTCCGAGCTCTAGGCGCTGCACGTTGGACAGCCAGTACGCGTGCTTCCACGCGCCTCCGTCGTGTTGATCGCTTGAAGCCGCATTTGGCGCGATGCCAAAACCGCCCTTGCCGATGAGGTTGCCGTACAGCTTCACCGAGCGGGGTCGAAGGACGTTTGGCACGCCTGCTAAGATCGCAGCAGCGCCTGAGGTGATGTTGCAAAACTGCACGTTCAGTTCTTGCAGCGCGGACAGGTGGGTGGCCTGGATGAGCGTCGCGAAGCCTGCATCGCCAATGGGGTTCAACTGAATGTCCAGCGAGCGAAGGGAGATAAAAGATTTGTTCTTCACAAAATTGGCGACGCCCTTGGCGCTGATCAG
>JANNCG010000248.1:0-8618 GCA_031386385.1 Myxococcales bacterium | reverse complement strand
GGCGGTCCTGCTCCTGCTTATGGCGCGGTCCCCGTGGATGGTCGCTAGCCATTTTTAACACCCCGTTGTTCGACTTTTTTCTAGGAGAAAATAAACTATGAAGCCACTTGTTCCGTGCTCACAATGTGCCCGTCACGTTCGCGCAAGCGAGCCCGCCTGTCCGTTTTGTGGTGCGTCCATCGCTGCAAATGCAGGGACAAATGCAGTCCCTTCCACCGCGCAGCGGCTCGGACGCAACGCGACGTTTGTGTTTGCAACGACGCTCACTCTCGCTGCTTGCGCAACGCCCGCGCAGCCTGGCGACGTCCCAAACGCGACAGATAGTCCGACGGTGGCAGATCGCGTCACCCCTGTCGGTGACACTGGTGTGGTCGATGACAATGGTGGTGTGGGGCCGTTGTACGGTGGACCCTTTCCCGTCGATGTACCCAACGCCTCCGATGCGAGTGGCGACACCGGGACCATCGGCGCGATGTACGGAGTACCACCTCCCTTTGACAGCGGAGTGATCCCCGACAGCGGCAGCCCTGGGGCTCGCTACGGTGGCGCACCTCCTCCCCGAGATAACTAATTTTAACAGACAAATTACAGGATATAATCACTCATGGCAAAGCCCCTAGTCCCTTGTTCATCCTGCGCACGTCACGTGCGTTCATCAGAATCAGCGTGTCCCTTTTGTGGCTCAACGATCGAGAATGATCTCTCGAAAGTCCCTGGCGTCCCAACCTCACGCCTCGGTCGTGCAGCGTTGTTTGCTTTTGGTGCCACCATTGCAGTGACCGCTGCAGGGTGCGGAACCGCAGCCACCAACACCGACGCGTCTGCGCAAGACGTCCAAGCGGTAGACAACGGTGGAATGCTCGCGATGTACGGTGCACCTGCTCCGGACAGCGGAGTGATCCCCGATAGCGGCAATCCAGGTGCACGGTATGGTGCAGTTCCGCCGGGCGATGCTGGCTGATTCGGTGTAGAGTGTGAGGTCTCAATGACCTCTACAAGCGATCCACTTCCACCGCGCCCCAAGCATCTGCCCATCGCGCCGCAAGCGGCTCCGGGACGTCGCAACCTTCCTCTCGCGGGTGAGAGCCGACCGGTAGATCAATACTGGCGTCCCCTCTATGCGGTGTGGGAGCTCACTCTGCAATGCGACCTCGCTTGTCGCCATTGTGGCTCTCGCGCTGGGCGTGCGCGTCACGACGAATTGAGCACCAAAGAAGCGCTGGATCTCGTCGCACAGATGGCGGACATGGGCGTGAAAGAGATCACTCTCATTGGCGGTGAGGCCTACCTTCGTGAAGATTGGCTCACGATCGCGCGGGATATCAATCGTCGCGGGATCGAGCTCACGATGACCACAGGCGGTCGCAATCTCACCATGGATAAAGTCCGCGCGATGAAGGACGCGGGGTTTCGCTCTGTGAGCGTGAGCGTCGATGGGATGCGCTCCATGCACGACGCGCTGCGCGGTGTTCGGGGAGCATGGGATGCAGCGTTTAGAGCCATTGAGTCGCTGAAGACGGTGGGGATTCCAGTGAGCGCGAACACGCAAATCGCCCGCCCGGCGTTGACTCAAATAGAAGAGACCTTCACACGGCTCTGTCAGGCGGGCATTCATGCGTGGCAGGTGTCGCAGACAGTCCCCATGGGGCGCGCGGCGGATGAGCCCGAGCTGATTTTAGAGCCCTTTCAAGTGCTCGAAGTGATGGCGATGCTCTCGCGTATCAAAGTGCAAGCGGACAAAGCGAAGGTGCGCATCTGGCCGGGCAATGACATTGGATACTTTGGTCCCTACGAGACCCTCCTTCGCGGCAACATGCCTCGGGGGCACATGTCTTCGTGTGGTGCAGGGCGCATGACCCTTGGGATCGAAGCCGATGGTGCCATCAAGGGCTGCCCTTCGCTTCCAACCAAAGACTACACCGGTGGCAACATTCGCGACACGAGCCTAAAAGATATTTGGGAGCGATCTAAACCCCTGCAATTTACAAGAGATCGTACCACTGAAGACCTCTGGGGCTACTGCCACGATTGCTACTACGCAGATGAGTGCCGCGCAGGATGTTCGTGGACGGCGCATGTACTTTTTGGTCGCATCGGCAACAATCCGTTTTGTCATCACCGAACGCTCGAGTTTTTGCGCCAAGGCAAACGCGAGAGATTAAAGCTCGTGCAAGCCGCGCCTGGAGAGCCGTTTGACTACGGAATTCACGAGATCGTGATCGAAGATTGGCCTGCGGATGAGCTTGAGCGCGCACAGCACGTGGCGCGTACGGGAGAAGGATTTTTGCTCCACACCGAGCGTGCAGCTGCGGCGATGAGAGAGAAGTTTGAGTCTCGCGTCGAGAGCCTGCCAGAAAAAGCTGAGCACTAGAGCGTTGAAGGACAGCGTGTTTGCGCCGCTACGACACCGTGATTTTCGTGTGTTTTGGGCGGGATTTCTCTTCTCACACATCGGTGACTCGGTGCAGCTTCACGCGCAGCAGTGGCTCGTGACGGACATGACGCGCTCCGGAACGGGCGTGGGCGCGGTGGTGGTGGCGCAGGCGGTTCCACGGTTGTTGTTGGGGCTCTTTGCGGGCGTGCTGGTGGATCGGTTCGATCGTCGGCGGGTGTTGTTTGTCACTCAGTCCTTGGCGCTTCTGCAAGCCGTGCTGTTTGGCTTCTTGGTGTACACGCACCGGATCACCTATGGGCTGGTAGTGCTGATGGCGTTTACGTTGGGGGTGGTCGACACACTTAACCTCAACGCGCGGGTGGCGATGTTGCCTACTTTGGTGCCCCGAGAGCAGATCGGAAAGGCGATCGCGCTGCAAGCCATGGGCGTGAATGTCGTGCAAATTAGCGGTCCATCGATCGCTGGTGTGCTGATCGGATTTTTCAACGTCAGCGCGTGTCTGTTTTTTAACGCAGCCACATTTGCCGCTGCACTCATCGCGCTGCTGCTCATCAATCCACCGTCACAGCCAAGGACCGATAGCCTGACGTTGAAGCAAGAGCTTCTTGAGGGATGGACATTTGTCCGCAGTCGCCCCGTACTGCTTGGCGGAATTGCGTTGGCGTGGCTTCATGGATTTTTTGGCGTAAGCGTCGTGCGCCTTTACGCGCTCTTTGCCCGCGTAGTCCTCAACACCGACGGAACCCGCTACGGCCTCTTCGCCGCCATGGGCGGGATCGGCGCCATTGTCGCGAGTGTGTTGGTGACAGCGAGGGCGAGCTCACGGACAATCCCGCGCAACATTGCGATCGCTTCGTTTGGGTTTTCACTGGCCATTGTGCTGTTGTCTCAGGTCACTTCTTACGGCGCGGCGCTTGGGGCGGTGGCGCTTATTGGCGCAGGGCAGATGGCGTTTCGCAGCGGGGTGAGTACCGCGATTCAGCTTGAGACACCCAACCGGATGCGTGGGCGTGTGATGAGCTTGCTCACGCTCGATTTTGCGCTCTGGTCCTTCGGCGCGATTGTCACGGGAGCCATAGGAGATGTGCTCGCGCGCTCAGTCCACTCGGCGTCGAAAGGGCTGCAGCAAGCGATCGGTTTTGCGGGTTTGCTCTGCATCTTGAGCGCGTGTATTGTCGCCCCTTCCATCGCGCGAGCTAAACTCACTCCAGCTGAAAAAACGCAATGAAAACCAACGCTGCTCGGATGCTTGAAGCGCTCAAGATTTCGTTTACGCTCAAAGAGTACGAGGTGGACGAAGAAGACCTGTCAGCCCCGAGTGTCGCTGCGAAAGTTGGATTGCCACCAGAGCAAGTGTTTAAGACTCTGCTCGCGAAGGGAGACAAAGGTGGGCATTTGTTTGCGGTGGTTCCAGCGGATTGTGAGCTGGATTTTAAGGCGCTCGCGAAGGCCAGCGGAGATCGCTCGGTAGAGATGGTTCCCTTGGCGCAGGTGCAGCCGTTAACGGGGTACATCCGTGGTGGGGTCACCGTGCTGGGTGCGAAGAAAGCGTTTCGAACGTACGTGCATGACACCGCGCTCAGCGCAGAGGTGATCTCTGTCTCAGCGGGTGTGCGCGGGACGCAGATTTTTGTGAATCCGAGTGACTATGTGCGCGCTACGAGCGCAACGGTGGGTAAAATTGCACGCAAAAGTGAGGGTTAGCGTTTAGCGGCCTGGTGCGCATGTGTGAGTTGTGGGACTGCAAATCACACGAAAAAGTGGCGAACTGGCGGGTGTACAGTAGTCCAGAATTGTGCAATCCGGAAAGCAGTAGCCTTCTGTGCTGTTGCGATCGCCTGGACTCACTGGGAAACAGCGAAAGGCACTCGGACCACCACCAGACTCAGTCCGGCATGAAGGGTATGGAGTGTTCTCATCGTGTCCGACAGGCACTCGACATCGCGCCAAACAAAGCAGATCGTTGTTCAGCATCACCGGGTCCCCGTCATAACGCGCCGCAGCTCCGATTTCGATACAGACTCCATCATCTCCACACGCGCTTCGTACCGCCCTGCACGACGAAGAGCAATAACCGCCGGGAACTGTCACGACCGCAGAGGCGACCATCGAATCGAGTCCAAAACGAATCCGTGCGAGACATCGGCCGCCCGCCCGTGGCGAATTTAGACTCAGATCAGTGACGAACCCGCTCGGGACTTGGCACTGTCCGACCATCGCGCCACTGCAAGGTTGCCCCATCGCATAAGGATGACATGGCCCCATCCCATCGGTGCCTGACGGGCAGCACACTCGTCCTTGGCGGCACTCATAGCCGTGAGCGTTGGGGCATCGTCCTTGCTCATCACACGCGAGCTCTCCGTTACGATATCGAGGTACTGTGGCCTCCACTGGACAGACAGTAAGCGAGCTCTCTTCGGGGCAGCACCTCCCAAAGCGTGACACTTGCCCCGGGGGGCACTCGTTGCGGGTCCCGGCTTCGATCCGCCCCGACCCATCCAGCGTCGCCAGTGAACAACCCGCCGTCATGATCAAAGCAAATCCTGTGCTAATTATCAGCTGAATCTTATTCACATGACACCTCCGATCACCAACGTTGCGCCGCTTGCATTGGGGGCGATGGTCACGCTCGCTGTGCGAAGGACCTCTTCGCGCCGCTCTCCGGGGCCTCGTGCAATGAGCCACACAACGCCACCGACAACCGCAGTTGCGCCAAGTCCAGTGAGCACCAACGCGGTGGTCCCTTCATCGCGCGCCGCGAAATAACTCGATGTGAGTTGAGGGGTCCATTGCGTCGCTGAAGTCACGCGAGAGTTGTCTGCTGCGGACAAAAGCCCCTGCCAAACCGCCATCCCTCCGAGGACGGCGCCGACTCCAAGACACAACCAGGGCGCGACCATATTGGGCGTGTTGTGCTCATATCGAACACGCGTCTGCAGTCCCAACAATGGCCCCGTGATCACCGGCGGAGTCGCCGGAGTGCTTACGGGAGTGCTCACTGGCGTTGTCACGGGAGTGGACGTCGGGGGCTCTGCACACGAGGTTGCTGCTGCGGTGGCTGCGGGCTGCGACTGCGCGCTCTGCGCCACGCGTGCACGAAGCGCAGTGAGGGACTCTTGGATCGCGGCGCGATCGATTCCCTCAGTGTTTCCCGCGAGAAAACGCTCGTAAGCGGAGACGGCCTCGCGTGGACGATCAGCTGCCTCCCACGCGCGTCCGGCGTTGTACAAAAGCGGAGTCTGACCACTTAACTCAAACACTCGCTCAAACTCACCTGCCGCTTCGGCATAGCGTCGAAGCTCAAAATAGCGAGAGCCCGCGCGAAAGTGTGCGCGTGCAAGGTCGTCTCGTTCGCGTGGAGAAAAATCCGTCGACTGCGCGTGTCCAGTCGCCGCGACGAAGCAGCACGTGGCGAACATCAAGGCGAATAACCGAGGCTTCATTGAGAATTATTCTAACTCAGGTACATAGCTGGCGTATCGTCTTTTAGTCTCTATGCAGATCTCTGCGCTACTGGCGAAAAAATGGATGCCCTTTGTGTGGTTGGGCTTAGCGTTTGGGACGTGTGCAGTCCCTGCGCGAAAGAGTGACGCCGTCGCTCAGCGCGCTCGAACAGGTGTGCCAACGAGCCGTATAGGGCTTGTGTTTGATGTCGGCGGACGTGGCGACAAGAGCTTCAACGATGCAGCCTATGCAGGGTTGGCGCGTGCGCAGAGTGAGCTTGGGGCGAGCATTGAATATGTTGAGCCGACCGATGGTGAAGATCGCGTGAGCGCCTTGCGGTTGTTCGCCGCGCGTGGTTTTACGCTGATTATTGGCGTGGGGTTTATGTTTTCGCGCGACGTCGATGAGGTCGCACGTGACTATCCAACGGTGCGATTTGCCTGTGTAGACTACGGTCCAAGTGAGCACGGGACGATCCCTCCCAACGTGGTCGGGCTAGGCTTTCGCGAAGAAGAGGGGACGTTTTTAGTGGGCGCAGCGGCGGCACTGACCTCTCGCACGCATCACGTGGGGTTTGTCGGGGGGATGAACATTCCTCTGATTCATAAGTTTGAGCGTGGGTATCGTGCGGGTGTTCGTGCTGTGTGTCCAACGTGTGAAGTCACCGCGGCGTATGCAGGCAGTACGCCCAACGCTTTTCGCGATCCCGCCCGAGGCGAAGCGCTCGCGAGCGCGCAGTACGCCAACGGAGTAGACGTGATTTTTCACGCCTCGGGCACCACGGGACACGGCGTGTTTGTGGCCGCACAACGGTTGCGAAAGTTTGCCATTGGCGTGGACGCAGACCAGTACGACGAGATGCCCGAGGTTGTGCTCACCTCAATGATCAAGCGCATTGACGTGGCAGTGTTTGAGACGATTCGAGCCGTAGGCCAGGGACGATTTGATCGAGGCACCGACGGGATGCGTGTATTTTCACTGGCCGATCACGGTATCGACTGGGTGTCATCGGGCCCACATGCCCGCCACTTGCGCCCCGAGGTCGTCACCCGCGTAGAGTCACTTCGGCAGCAGATCGCTGACGGAACCCTGCACATCCAACCCTGACGCAAACCGCTCAAGGGCCCTCCACTGAGCGCTCTTTAAGCTCACGCCTGGCCGTGCCTTGCGCACCACGGCCATGGCTTCTTCAGCTCCTTGCGCTTGCTTCAACACAAGCACAATCGCTGCGCACATCATCGCGCTGCGCCCGCGCCCAAACGCGCAGTGTACGTACACACTGTGACCCTCGTTCATGCGATCGAGAGCCCAGGTAGTGGCTTCGGTAAGCTGCTGCGCAGATGGCGGGCAACGGTCAAGGGCGGGGACATGAAGTCGATGGTAGGGAGGCAAAAGCACCTGAGGATTTGCTGGCAATTCAGCGCACAGATCCACAATGTGCACCACGCCTAGAGCGTCAAGAATCCGCAACTCAGCGGCCGACGGGTGCATCCCGAGCCAGAGCTTTGGTAGCACGTGTGAGGGCCGAGTCCGCTCGCCAAGGATCGTTCGCTTGGCATGCGTCAACGCCCGTGCGACCCACTGAAAGGGCCACAACAATGGTTGAATCGCTGGCCATAGTTCGCCGCTCATTAAACGAACCCCGAGCGGAGAACTTACAGACGCCAGGGCATAAAAACTCGTCACCGTGACAACGGACAAGAGCGGCCACAGCCCCAACAGAGCAACCCACCAGTAGCCTTCGCTGTACGCGTACGCTAGTTCGGCCGCAAAAATTGCAGCAAATACCAACAGCAGTCCAGTCCAGGCGAGAGTGCTTCGTTCAATCTTTGAGGGCTGCAAAGCGATGGTGACCATTCAAGAGAGAGGTACCTAGCACGAAGCTGAGCCAAAAGAAAAACGCACGGATCTCCAGCGACTAATCCAACTTTTGACCCACTTCATGCGTACCATACTCACCGCCCATGAAGTTTGCATCGAAGTCTCGTTCGCATCATCTCAACCCCTCGCCTGTGTATGCATGGTGGCCTCGATCGGTGGCCTCACTCATCGTGCTGGCCATCACGACGATCGCGGTGGCTCAGTGTACGCCTCGGCGCCCCACCGTGGTGTCTATTAACAATGGCAACGGGGGCAACGGGACCATCCAGACGATCCAGCAGCGCCCCCCCACCATCATTGACGCGACCAGTGACGCGGGCGTGGGCTCAACGGGCACGCTGCAGGTGACCGCGGATGGCGATTTTCTTCCACGAATCGACAACGAGACCGCGTGGAACGCTCTCGCCGCCCGCCGAGAGCGCGACAACACGGCGCACACAGACACGGTGAAGATCGTGATCGATCTGTCCGATGGGCAAGTGTACTTTTTGCAGACAAGACGGTGGGAGATTCACTACTTTTTTATCCGCCGATTTTTGTCCCGCCCAGGGCGTCCCGTTGCTGATGCCGAGACGTTTTGGCGTCAAGAGTACCTGTCCAACGACCGACGGTTTGTGCAGGCATCACTTGTTCGTTATAGAGACCAAAACGTCTGGGCTTTTGAGCTGATCGCGCAGGATGTGTACGACGCCGAGCGCTCGCTCGCTGCGTTTTTGCGGGTGCGTGAGCGGCTGTATTTTGGTGGCGACCTGAAGTTTCATCCCATCGCGACGCAGCACATCGCGGCGATTGAGCAGTTGCGTGCGCGTGTCCCCGTGGTGACGACCGATGACTTGTTTGCGAACACCACATACCAGCCTCTGAACACGGGTGATGCATACGGATTTTTGCGGTTTCA